>DATHLW010000360.1:0-2447 GCA_035487675.1 Mucilaginibacter sp.
GCAGGTAGCAAAGGTGAATTATCCGGGATTGGAATCTTCACGTTACCATACACTGGCCAAAAAATATTTAAAAAATGGTTTCGGCGCGGTATTATCCTTCGAGATAAAAGGCAGCAAAGAGTTAGCTGGAAACTTTATCGACAGTCTGCAGTTGGTGAGCCACCTGGCAAATGTGGGTGATGCCAAAACTCTGATCATACAGCCGTCAGCTACTACTCATCAGCAGCTTTCTGATGAAGAACAATTGGCAGCGGGTGTTACACCGGCTTCATTACGCGTAGCCGTGGGTATTGAACATATTGACGATATAAAAGCAGATTTTGAACAGGCCTTTGCCAAAATAAAAGAAGGGCAGCCTGAATTTAGCCTCAATTAAAATTGAGATGGAACAAGCATTTTTTAGTTTTTTTAAGTGATATAATAAAGTTATTCCGAGATGTGGCTGATCAGATCAGCCGCATCCGCGATAACGAATGAGCAAAATGAATACACAGACTTTTAAATACCAGCAAGCATTTAAACTCGAGTCGGGCAAGAAATTGCAGGGTCTTGAAATAGGTTTCCATACTTATGGTAAACTAAATAAGGAGCGTGACAATGTAGTTTGGGTATGCCATGCCCTCACCGCAAATTCTGACGTTTTTGACTGGTGGAAAGGATTATTTGGTGCGGATAATTATTTTAACCCGGACGAATATTTTATTGTTTGCGCTAATATCTTAGGTTCAAATTATGGTACTACCAGCCCGTTGAGTGATAACCCGTTGACTGGCCAACCTTACTATTTATCGTTTCCGGATATCACTGTTCGTGATATGATAAAAGCGCACCAATTACTAGCTGAACATCTTGCAATACAGGATATCAAAATATTATTAGGCGGCTCATTGGGTGGCCAACAAGCTTTAGAGTGGTCTATCATCGAGCCAAACCGCATCAAGAATGTCATCCTGATTGCTACTAATGCACGTCATTCACCATGGGGGATAGCTTTTAATGAATCACAGCGTTTGGCGATTACTGCTGATAGAAGCTTTTATGCAAACAAACCAGATGGCGGTGCAAAAGGGATGAAAGCTGCCCGTAGTATTGCTCTGCTCTCCTATCGCGGTTATAAGACGTATTCGGTAACCCAACAGGAAGACAGCGATAAAAAGACTGATGACTTCAAAGCATCGTCCTATCAAAATTACCAGGGCGATAAGCTTGTGAAACGCTTTAACGCCTACAGCTACTGGTACCTGACTAAGGTAATGGATTCACACAATGTAGGCCGCGGCAGGCATGGAGTAGAAAAAGCACTGAGCCTGATCAAAGCCAAAACGCTGGTAATTGGTATCAAATCCGACGTTTTGTTCCCGATCGAGGAACAGCAATACCTGTTCAGACATATACCCAAAGCTGCCTTTGCCGAATTTGATTCATTTTATGGGCATGATGGCTTTTTGATTGAAACTGAAGTATTAACCAATATCATCACATCATTTTTTAAAACTGATGTAAAAGGAAAAATTATAGAACTGCAACAATCCGCATAATGAGTAAAAAACTAACTATCGGTCTTTTTGGCTTTGGCGTAGTAGGCCAGGGCCTTCATGATATTATAAAGACCAAGAATTTGAACATCGAAATTGTTAAAATATGTATAAAGGACGGAAGCAAACAACGTTCCCTTCCGTCCCACTTATTCACTACCGACAGAAACGAACTACTTGACGATCCAAACATTAACACCATCGTCGAACTCATCAACGAGACTGAGCCCGCCTTTGAGATCGTTTCAAGGGCCTTAAGTACTGGTAAAAACGTAGTTTCTGCCAGCAAAAAAATGATTGCCACACATTTGAATGAACTGATAGACCTTCAGCACCAATATGGCACCTCGTTGCTGTATGAAGGTGCTGTGTGTGGCAGTATCCCTATCATCCGTAACCTGGAAGAATATTATGACAATGAGTTGCTGCATTCTATATGTGGTATTTTCAACGGCTCATCCAACTATATTCTTTCAAAAGGCTTCATTGAAAATCTGGATTACGAATCAGCTCTAAAACAGGCTCAGGATCTGGGCTTTGCCGAAACCGACCCCACAATGGACGTAGGCGGCTATGATGCTAAATTTAAACTGGTTATTGCTGCAGCCCATGCTTATGGCGTGGTGGTAAAGCCAGAAGAAGTATTCAACATTGGTATACAAACACTATCTGCTTATGACTTGCAATATGCCCGTGAGAAAAACCTGAAGATCAAGCTGGTTCCGGTAGCAAAAGAACTGGATGACAGACATGTGGCTCTATTTGTATTGCCAAAATTTGTAAACGAAAGTGAGTTTTTGTACAACGTGGAATATGAATACAACGGTGTAATTGTACAGGCTGCTTTTGCTGATCAGCAATTCTTTTTTGGCAAAGGAGCAGGCGGCCACCCGACTGGTTCAGCGGTATTAT
>DATHLW010000361.1:0-2351 GCA_035487675.1 Mucilaginibacter sp.
GGGAGTTAACATTACAACTTTTCAACATTCAAACATTACAACAAAACAATGAAACCCGGCGATAAGGTAATATGTGTCGACGCAAGCATCGACCCGGATAAAGCAGAGGAGATAAAGCGGGATTTTGAGATATGGGTAACCCGGGATAAGGAATATACCATCCGCGAAATATTGGAGAACGAAGGTATTGTGCCCGGTGTACTGCTCGAAGAAGTCTATAACTTTCCAAAATATTTTAAGCTGATAGGGCGTTTCCAGGAGCCTGCGTTTGCAATATGGCGTTTCAGGAAGTTAAATTATGCTACAAGGGTTGAAGTAGAGGAACGTGAGGCGGAGTTGGTGGAAGTTGCGACACCCGAAAAAACACTACCAAATAGAAATCCTGAAAAACTCTAAGCTTAAATTTGTAATTTACGCTTGATATACAATCTAACTTTCAAAGAAGTAAAGTGCCAATAAGTCTTATCAGCAATATTTATGACAACTTTCGAGCGACATATGAGGACAACCCTCAATTTATATTAGACTTCTTTCAAAAAAATATCATTGTATTTAATAATGTTAAGGCTTTTATCGATGAAGAAGACTTGCACAAATACATTGAATTATCGTGCATCTATGCTGAGTCCCTTTATAACAAAGGTCGTTACAATGATACGGTTGATTCCACGACCATTTCCATGTCTATTATAGACAAAGAAATATTGAGGCTCAATGCTGATGAAATAAAAGATGACTGGTATTATAGTATCCTTTTCTTAAAAGGTATGGCAAGTTATTCCCTTAAAGATTTCAAAACAGCTACTCCTATTTTTAAAGAATTAATACTATTTGATCCCAAAAATGAAAAATACGGAAATTGGCTTCGTCACTCACAGCAGAAACAAAGACAATGGATAAATACAATTATTTTAATTATAGGTACGGTATTCATATTAGTAGGTGCCATAGCACGATTTTATACCAAGAATTATATAGTTAGGCAGTCCTTTCCGATAATCGGAATTACATTATTGATTGGCTATTATATTTTTGAGTTGTATAGCAATCGTAGTTTTCGGAAATCTTCAAGAGCTTAAGTGAAACAAAAAAGGCGCATCTTTCAGTGCGCCTTTCACAATCAAATAGTAAATTTTACTCCGTTCTGTTATCTGAATTATCGTCCTTCTTTTTAGGCTGATCTTTTGCCTTCCCATTTTCAGCCTGCAGCTTTTTCAGCATTTCGTTACCGATCAGGGCATCGATCATGCCACCACCACTTTCACCATTTTTACCGCTGACCAGTATTTCTGGAACAAGCTTGATCTTATTGCTGGCCAATGTTTCGGCAACGCGAACAATCGCATATTGTTCTGAGCCCATGGCCTGGGTCTTTTGCTTGGTCACCTCGGCTTCTGCCAAACCTATGGCCTTGATCTTACCGGCTTCAGCTTTACCATTTACTTCGGTAGCGTTAGCATCGGCAGTGGCATTTACCGTTTTTACTTCGGCGTCTGCTTTGGCGTTGATGGTTTTCACTTTAGCATCGGCCTCGGCATTAATTGTTTTTGATTCCGCTTCACCTTTTGCCACCGCAACTTTTGAGGCAGCTACCTGGGTATTGATCTCTACCTGGCGGGTTGATTTCACCACTTCAGGCTGCATATCGGCGCCGGCTTTGGCACTTTCAAATTCCTTACGTTCCACCTGCGCGTTGCGCTGAATTTCGTAAGTGATCCTTTCCTGCTCGGCCAGTTTACGATCTGTAAGGGTTTTCATCAATGCTTCCGGAGGTACAATATCACCTATCAGTGTATCTACTCCTACTACATTATAATCACCCAAAACCTTGCTGATATGTCCCTTTGCATCGTCCTGGCGCTGAATACGGTTAGCCAGGAACTCGATCACGTCACTCTTTTGAGCCGAGTTACGGAAATAGTTGGCAATAGTTGGTTCCAACACCTGCGATACCAGGTTCTTCATATTACCAAAACGTGCGATCACCTTTGGCGCCTCGTTACGTGGTATATGGATGATCTGCGATACGTCGAGGTTAAATGTAAAACCGTCTGATGACCTTACAGTAATGGTACACAAATTCTTATCCAGTTCATGCGCCTCGGTACGGCTATTGGCCCAGTTCAGCACGATGTTAGTAGTCGGTACAACTTCAACAGCATGGGTATAAATATTTACCGGGTGTTTACCTGGATCAAGCGGTTCGTCCCAAACGCCTTTCTGGCCTTTCTTCACAATATTACCATGTTTAAAGCTGTCGCCGCTGGTATCCTTACCTTCAGGACCGACGAAGGAGTTCACTACCCCAACATAACCTATCGGTATGTAGATCATATCTACCTGCTCTACAA
>DATHLW010000362.1:0-4965 GCA_035487675.1 Mucilaginibacter sp.
CAGGGCTATCCACCAGCTGTACACCGGGGGCAATTTCCAGGCTGCCTGCACCACCAACTACCAGCAAACGTTTTACACCAGAAAGTTTCACTGCCTGTTGAATAGATTCTGATCCCTTAATAAAGTCATTATAAAGGTTGGGGTTGGTCCAGCCGGCATTAAAAGCGTTCACCACAGCGTCATGGCCCGCTAATACTTTGGCAAGAGCTTCGCTATTATCAGCATCAGCTGATACTGTTTTGAGCTTTTCGTTGCTGATGGTTATTTTATTGATATCGCGCGCTATGGCGGTTACTTCATGTCTGCAGTTCAATGCTTCGTTCAATACGGCTGAACCTACAAATCCAGTGGCTCCGATGATTGCTATTTTCATTTTCTAGTTTGTTTATTTAATTGTAATTAATTATGTTACAGTTTATGTTAAAAAAAATTTAATCAAATTGATTACTAAAATCTTCGATACTAATACTACCCAGTTTTTTTAATAAGGTTTTATCCAGGTCGGCATAAAGCTGATCGATATTTTTGTTGATCTGTTTACCCACAGGGCAATCGGGGTTAGGGGTGTTTTTAGCGACGCCCAATACTGGCTGGTTCTTTATTGCCAGGTATACATCCGCCAGTGTGATTTGTTTAGCGGATTTACCAAGACTGTACCCGCCGCTTTTACCTTCTTTACTTGTTATCAACCCTAAATTCCGCAAATTACTAATCTCTTTACGTGCCAGGGCCGGGTTAATATTAATACTGCCGGCCATATAATCCGATGATAGCAGTTCATCACCAGCCTTACTAAGCAAGGTTAAGATATGTACTGCAATTGGAAAGCGCCCGTTCATCTGTAATAATAAATATTACAGTAAAGGTAGATCTCTTTTTGCGAATTCAAAACACTTTTTCCCCGAAATAATTGTTTTGACATTATGTTAACATTTGATGGAAATTTCGTATATTTCTTAGAAGTAAAAAGCCACTTATTTTTTGTTATAAAATAATATGTGTTACAACTGACAATTATCAATGAGAGCCTTCATAAATTTGTTATTGTTTTACTTTTAGACCAAAATGGTCAGAAAATAAAATGATCTAAATTTTAAGCCATGAAAACCTATATTGTACCGATTGATTTCTCCGAAACCTCCATTCACGCTGCGGAGTTTACTGCGCTGCTAAGCAATCAAACCGATGTGTCAGATATTTATCTGCTGCATTCTTATCATGTATCGGTTTATGAAAGTGTTTTACCAACCCCGGATATGATCATGCCGAGTGAAGAGGAAATTGAGGAACAGGTGCGGGAAAGAAAGCATAAGTTAGAGCAATTGCGGGTCAAAATGCACAGGCAGGTGCGCGACGGTGTTACTGTTCATGTTCGTATAAGCCGCTCGCAACTAGTACGCTCTATTATTGAAACGGTTGATAAAGAGAAAGGCGACCTGGTGATTTTAGGTAGCAATGGCAGAAGCAATTTATGCGACAGCCACATAGGAAGCAATGTGGTAAATATATCAAAGCTGAGCCCGGCACCGGTAGTTGTTGTTCCGCCCGCATGTCATTACGAATTGATCAAACGTGTAGTAATGGCGTGTGATTTTAATAAGGTTAAGGATTCTATTCCGTTAGAGCCGTTAAAAAGACTTTTGCAAAGGCATGATGTAGAATTGCAGGTTGTAAATATTGATAAGGAAGCCAAACACAAAAATGCTGATCCTGAACAATTGGCTGAAGAAACAGCACTACATGGCATGCTGAAGGAATACCACCCAAGGTATTATTACAATAGTGAGGGTGATATCATTAACGGGATATTGAATTTTGCAAAAGGACACCATGCGCAAATGGTTATTGCCCTGCCACATAAGTATAGTTTTTTCCAGTCGCTGCTTCACAATAGCGTCTCGCAACAACTAACAATTCACTCGGCAATGCCTGTATTATTATTAAAATAATAATAATGAAACGTAGAGACGCAATGCATTGCGTCCCTACAAAATATATATTTCTAAGAAAATAGGATTTTACGTTTATTTGCAAAAGTTTTCTTAGCAGTTTATATTTTTTAATGAAGATACATTTTATAGCTATCGGCGGCAGTGCCATGCACAACATGGCCATTGCTTTGCACAAAAAGGGTTACCAGGTAACAGGTTCAGACGATGTGCTTTTTGAACCTTCGGTTTCCCGGCTCTCAAAATATGGACTTTTTCCTGAAAAGGAGGGTTGGTATCCTGAAAAGATAACTGCTGATATTGATGCAGTGATACTTGGTATGCATGCCCGTGCCGATAACCCTGAGCTGTTGAAAGCACAGGAGCTTGGGTTAAAGATATATTCGTATCCGGAATATATTTATGAACATTCCAAAGATAAGCTGCGTGTTGTAATAGGAGGGAGCCATGGTAAAACTACCATCACCTCCATGATATTACATGTTCTTAAAGGTGTTGGGAAAGACTTTGATTATTTAGTTGGCGCACAGTTAGATGGGTTTGATACTATGGTGAAAATGACTGATGAAGCGCCGGTTATTGTAATAGAGGGTGATGAGTATCTAGCCTCTGCCATTGACAGACGGCCTAAATTTCACCTTTATAAAGCTAATATCGGTGTCATTAGCGGCATTGCCTGGGACCATATTAATGTATTCCCCACTTTTGATAATTATGCAGATCAGTTTAGGCTTTTTATAGAAACAATACAGGATAATGGCAAGCTGATCTATAGTGAAACCGATACGGTTTTAAACGACCTTGTATCGAAAGATCATTCAGAAATAGAAAAATTGCCTTATGATTTACCTCCTTATAATATTAAATATGGTATTACAAATATTATAAATGGTTCAAAGGAATATCCATTGCAGGTTTTTGGCGAACACAACTTATTAAACATAGAAGCTGCCCGGTTGGTATGCAAGAGCCTGGGTATTGAGCCTGACGACTTTTATACTCAGATCAGCAGTTTTAAAGGAGCCGCGCGCCGTCTTGAGTTGATGGGAAAGAATGGAAGCTCAAGTTTTTTTAAAGATTTTGCTCATTCTCCGTCAAAATTAAAAGCTACAATCCATGCAGTGAGGTCGCAATTTCTTGATAGAAAGTTGATTGGCTGTATAGAGTTGCATACGTTTAGCAGTTTGAACAAAGACTTCCTGGGCGAATATGCTCATACGATGGACGAGGCGGACGTTGCGATAGTGTTTATTGACAAGCATACATTCGAACAAAAGAAAATGGAGCCATATCCGGCTGAAACAGTGAAAGATGCATTTTCAAGAGGTGATCTGACATTTTATAATGACCCATCGGCTCTTGAAAAATACCTTGAAAACATTACAATGGACAATACAAACTTATTAATGATGAGCTCGGGCAACTTTGGTGGAATTGATCTGCAAAAGCTGTCGAAAAAAATATTATAAATAATAAGTTTTAATATAAATTTTTTATTGTAACTTTATTAACTACTGAGAAAAACCTTATCTAAAAATAAGTAAAATGAAAGCACTCGGAAAAAAGATCAGACTACTCCGCCACCAAAAAGGCTGGAGCCAGGAAGATGTTGCAAAAAAACTCGACATCTCAATACCTGCTTTTTCTAAAATTGAAACAGGCATAACCGATATCAATTTGTCCCGGCTGGAACAGATCGCTATATTATTTGACATGACTGTGGTGCAATTACTGACCTTCAACGACGAAGAACATGACCAGAAATTTATTAACGAATTGGAAGTAGTTAATAAAAAGTTGATGGATCGTGATTCAGAAGTTATCGACTTACAAAAGAAAGTAATTGAGTTGTTTGAAGAGTTAAGACATTCAAAAGCTACAGCATAAAAAACAGTAGTTTCCCCCTGCCTTACCTAATCAAAGATATACCGCATTGTCAAATGCTTTTTGCCAAATACGCCGCCCATGCTATGATGGAGTGCTATCATTTTGTCGTTAAAATCGCCTACCCACGATAATTCCAGCTCATCATATTGTTTTAACGGCAGGACATATTCTTTTAATTTGATAAACAAAGCCGACTCCAAACCATGTTTCTGGTATTTCTGCTTGGTACCCATCACAATCGCCCGCATCCGCGATACACCTTTCCATTTGTGATATATGAATTTAAGTTTGCCTATCAGGTCAAGCTTGCCATTCAGGCCCTTGATCATTTGATTTGCGTCAGGTAATATCACCACAAAGGAGGACGGCTCTCCATTTACATAGGCAAACCAGATCAGCTTTTCATCCATTAAAGGTTTCATCTTTCGGAAACTTTCCAATATGGTAGCCTTAACAATCGGAACAAAGTTTTCAAAATCCTTCCAGCCATCGTTATATATCTCCATAAAGTCCCCGGCAAACTTTTCTATTTGCGATGCTTTCAGGTGTTTAAACTCATACCCCGGCTTTTGAGCAACCCATTCTGCAATTTTGGTAAACCTTTCGGGGAATGGCTTGTGTGCATCCACATGGTTGGTAATCTGCTCGTATTGAGTTTTAAAACCGTACTTCTCGAAGAAGCCGACATAATATGGAGGATTATAATTCATGCCGTAGGAAGGGGGCACAAATCCATCCGCAAGCAATCCCCAAAAATTATCGTTCTCGCCAAAATTAATCGGGCCATCCATGGCTTGCATACCACGGGCCTTGAGCCAATCCTTAGCTGTATTGAACAATAAAAACGCGGCTTTCTCATCATTCATGGATTCAAAAAAGCCCATGCCACCGGTTGGTTGTTCGTAGTTATAAGCCTTTTTGTCGTTTATAAAGGCTGCAACACGGCCAATCAACTGCCCATTATCATCGGTTAATATCCAGCGCGTACATTGGCCATGTTCAAAGAAAGGGTTTTTCGCAGGATCAAATACTGCTTCAATATCATTATCCAGCGGGCATATCCAGTTTTTATCATTCTTGTAAATTATCCGGGCAACATCTAAAAATGATTTTTTATCAGCTTTACTTT
>DATHLW010000363.1:0-5747 GCA_035487675.1 Mucilaginibacter sp.
ATGATAAAGGCTTGAATGTAATGGATATGACTGCCTTTACCCTTTGCCATGAAAATAAATTACCGATCATAGTGTTTGATATGAATAAAGCGGGTAATTTCCTGAAAATTGCACAGGGCGAGAAGATCGGAACGCTGGTTAAATAATGGAATTTTCCCTTAGACTTTGAGTGGGTTTAATTCTTAGTGCGTTAATGTCTGTATCAGTTTTGTATAAGTGACCCCATTATAGACATAGAAGTCGGTTACTTCCATGATAAGCTTATATTCACTAAGGAACGTGATCACGGCAGCCACTTTATCCGTATTGTTGTCATTTACATTAACAAGAAGGTTTGATCCGTTCAAATGCCAGGTAAGGCCGTTTGCGGTAAGCCCGTTGGGATCATTTGATTCGACAGCCGTGCCGTCAGCATAAAATGTTACATCGCCTAATAAAATAGTGCCAAAGAAAGGATCGTTACTAGCCAAAGTAATAGAAGTTCCGTCATCTTTTACCAATGTGCCGCCTGTTGTGACCCATTTGCCAGAATTTACTAATATTTCAGCTTTAGTCAGCGGTGGGGCAGGAGCATTATCTGAATGACTGGAACAGGCATTAGTAACAGTTATCATTGCAAATGCAATTATCCATTTTGTAAAAGAAAACATTTTTATTGCATTCATTTTGAAATGATAAACTCCTTTTTCTTTTTGAATTACGTAAGCTTTTAAACAAACGTTGCCACAGCAAAACCGATAACGCTTTTGTTTTAATAATCCGTTATTGCTTTTAGACATTACAAATAAAAAGTATATTTTATTCCGTTCCCAGGGTTTGGGATTTAAATGAGGTAAAATGATACTTTTTACTATTTTTGAAAAAAAATAAAACGATGAGCGAACTCATTAAGAAACAAGTTACTGATGCCAGGGCTTTGATGGAAAAAGCAATTGAGCATTGTGATGGAGAACTACAAAAGATACGTGCAGGCAAGGCGAGCCCAAGCATGCTGGATGATATTACCGTTGATTATTACGGCAACCCCACCCCGCTTAACCAGGTGGGTAGCGTGAATACACCGGATGCCCGTACCATTGTTGTGCAGCCATGGGAAAAATCATTATTAGGCGCCATTGAAAAAGCTATTATGGAGGCCAACCTGGGGGTTAACCCTCAGAATGATGGCGTAATCATCCGGATCAATGTACCACCGCTGACTGAAGAACGCCGCCGTGACCTGGTTAAAAAAGCAAAAGCAGAAGCTGAAACAGGAAAAATTGCCGTTCGCAATATCCGGAAGGAAGCTAATGAAAAGATAAGAAAATTGAAATCTGAAGGTGTATCTGAAGATGAAATGAAGACAGGTGAAGGTGAGGTACAAAAACTAACCGATTCGTTCATAATTAAGGTAGATCAACTTTCAGAAGCAAAAGAAAAAGATATAATGACGGTATAAAGACCAGATTATTGTCAAATTAAAGGGAATGAGCTAATTATAGCCGTTCCCTTTTTTTATTTTTACCACAACATGAAAGTACTCTTATCTTATCTTAAAGAACATCGCTGGGTAGTTGTATTGGCATTAGTGCTTGCAGCATTTAATATTGGATTTTCTCTTCTGGACCCATATATTACAGGTAAAATAGTAGATAAATATATAGTGCCGACAAATCTTAGCAAGGGTAAAGTTGTAGAAATTGTTGAAAAAATCAAAGGTGTTGATTTAAAAACACTGGATCATAATCAAACCAGTTCGTTGATCGATAAAGTCATTAAATCGACATACAATGTAAGCTATCATCAATTTATTGTTGGTATTTTGAGTTTAATCGGCTTAGCTATCGGAGCTGCGATGGTATCACGAATAGCCAAGAATTTTCAAGATTATTATACAAATATTATAACGCAAAAGGTTGGGGCCAGAATGTATGCTGATGGCCTAAAGCATTCATTGGAATTGCCTTTCCAGGTATTTGAGGACCAGCGCAGCGGCGAGACATTAGGCATATTACAAAAAGTAAGAATAGACTGCGAAAAATTTATTACTTCCTTTATCAGTGTTCTTTTTGTCAGTTTAATAGGTATGATAATGGTAATGGTTATGTCTGTAAAAGTAAACTATCAGGTTACTTTGGTTTATTTAGCGGCAATACCGGTTATTATGTTTGTAAGTATGGCTTTAAGCAAAAAAATAAAAACCATACAAAAAAAGATCGTTTCACAAACTACGGTGCTTGCCGGTTCAACTACCGAGTCGTTAAGAAATATAGAGTTGGTAAAAAGCCTTGGTCTTGCCAAGCAGGAAATTGAAAGGCTAAACAAAACAACGTATAAAATATTAGATCTTGAACTAAAAAAGGTTAAATACGTACGCAGTATGAGCTTTGTACAAGGAACCACAGTGAATTTCGTACGAAGCACTATGGTCGTGATATTGCTAATGCTTATTTTTAGAGGTACCCTGACCGCCGGCAATTATTTTATGTTTTTATTTTACTCTTTTTTCCTGTTTAATCCATTGCAGGAACTTGGAAATGTAATTCAGTCATGGCGCGAAGCAGAGGTATCACTGGGTAATTTTAAGGGGATACTAAGTACCCCCATAGAAGCTAAGCCAGAGAACCCTGCTCTACTTGAGGATGTCAATAAGCTGACTTTCGAGAATGTAAGTTTCAAGCATCTTACAGCTAACCGTAATGCTTTAAATCATATCAATTTCGAGGTAAATACTGGCGAAACCATTGCATTTGTTGGTCCTTCGGGTTCGGGTAAAACAACGTTAGTAAAATTACTTGTTGGTCTGTATCAACCGCTTGAAGGGAATATCCTGTATAATAACATCCCCGGAATGGAGATAGACCTCGACCAATTACGCGAACGTGTAGGTTTCGTGACACAGGATACACAACTGTTCTCCGGTTCAATTCGCGAGAACCTGTTATTCGTTCGCCCGGATGCCACAGATGAAGAGTGTATGCAGGCTTTGCAAAGAGCTGCCTGCCAGAGCTTATTGGCCCGTGCTTCAAATGGCTTGAATACAGTGATAGGTGAGGGTGGCGTAAAGGTATCGGGTGGTGAAAAGCAACGTTTATCTATAGCACGTGCATTGTTGCGCAGGCCGGATCTGCTGGTATTTGACGAAGCTACCTCATCACTTGACTCAATTACAGAAGAAGAGATCACTGAAACTATCAGGGATGTGTCAGTATTAAAAGATCATATAACTATTTTGATCGCTCACCGTTTATCTACTATCATGCATGCCGACACGATCTATGTTCTTGAGAAAGGCAATATCGTTGAGTCCGGCAAACATTTTGAGCTTTTACTGCAAAAGGGTCTGTATTATGCAATGTGGCGTCAGCAGATCGGTGAGAAAGTGACTGCTGATTATTAATTTTAAACGTCTTGTGCTATGTACCTGATTACTTCCGCAATTGGCGGTACCTTTGGTTTGATATTTCTCGTTATTTGGGCCTTGTTGAGTATTTATTCGCTTATCAACGTGCTCAGAAATAAAAATATCAATGGTGGTGCTAAAATATTGTGGGTTGTGATCATTATCATCCTGCCTATTTTAGGGTCGCTTACCTACCTGTTGTTGCGCAGCCTGAGAACGTTTTAATCGGCATTAGCCTTTTCTGGCTCGACGGTGTGGATATCGCTTATAGATAATTGCAGAAGACTTTTGGTCTTAAAATAGGTGATCGTGACAATGAGCAGGGTTATGCTCCCGCCCAATAATACAGCAGGTACGGTTCCCAATAAATTAGCCGCAACACCCGATTCAACATCACCGATCTCATTCGACGAGCCAATGAACATGGAATTTACCGCCGACACGCGCCCACGCATGTAATCTGGCGTCAGTAGCTGTACCAGTGTTCCGCGGATAATTACGCTGACACTATCGAATGCTCCCTGTCCGAATAAAAATAAAAGTGTCAGCATAAAGCTGCGGGATAAGCCAAACCCGATTATGCATAACCCAAAACCTGTTACTGCTATCAACAGGTTGCGCCAGGGTTTATTCAGGGGCGAAAAACGGACCATTGCCACCATGGTCAATGCAGCGCCAAGAGATGATGCCATTTTCATCAGCCCGAACCCTTGCGCGCCGACATGTAAGATATCCTGTGCATATACAGGGAGCAAAGCTACCGCCCCGCCAAAAAATACCGAAAAAAGGTCGAGGCTCATAGCGCCGATCATCATCCTGGTCTTAAAGACAAAGTGTATGCCCTCCGAAAGGCTTTTCCATATATTTTCTTTGGGTATGAAAACCGCAGGATGTTTTCTGAGTGTGAATACCAGCACCAGGGTTACCAGCAGGAAAATCAAAATAATCACGAAATTCCCTGTAATACCACCACCAAACGCATAAATAAAGCCACCCGCCAGAGGTCCTAAAATAGATGCGATCTGCCAGCTTGTACTGCTCCATGTACTGGCATTAGGATACACCTCCCGGGGAATACTATTGGCGTATACGGTAAATATTGCTGGTCCGAAAAACGCACGGGCAATACCATTGCAAAATATCATACCATAAAGGATCGGCAATATCCAGCCCGCATGGATATACCCGCTCATACTCTTAAGTGTGGCCCCGAACATGACGAATGACGAAATGAAAACGCCGCTAAAGATAAGCAGCAGCATTTTGCGCTTTTCATACTTATCAGCGATATAGCCCCCGTAAAGGGCGAGGCCTACTGCAGGTATCGCTTCACTCAAACCGATCCAGGCGAGCGCAAGCTTGCTGTGCGTAAGCGCGTAAATATAGAAACCGAGTGCCGCGGTTTGCATCTGGTAAGCAAAGGTGAAGAAAAACCGCTGGCTTAAATACACGCGGAAATCCTTATACCGCAACGCTGCGAAAGAATCTTTTTTAGGCTGACTTTGATCTTCGTCGGACACTATTGCTGTTTAAAGGTTAATGCTCCGCAATTTACAATTTGTATGTAAACGCACATCAACAATATTTATCGTCATTTAAAAATTACCCATAAATGAGAGGATGTTAGTTAAATCCATGCTGATCGATCAGGTAGATCAATGAAGCCATAGAGGCAGCACCTAATTCCAGTTCACGCTTGTTGACATTTTCAAAAACATCGTTGGGTGTATGATGCACATCAAAATAGCGTTGCGAATCCGGATCGAATCCTATCAAGACAACACCAAGTGTCTTTTCTTTTAGCGGGCCGATGTCACTGCCGCCACCTCCGACAAGAAAACGGCTTGAGCCATAAGGCTCAAAAAGCGCTTTCCATGTAGCAAGGTTTTTAAATTGATTAGCTGAGAGACCGGTAAAACCAAAACCGCGTGGAGTAAATCCACCCAAATCAGATTCGATGGCTGCAATGTGTTGCTCTTTATTTTGAGCAGCCAGTTCGGCATATTTGATACCGCCTTTATCGCCGTTTTCTTCGTTCATAAAAAATACCGCGCGGATGGTATTTTTAGGGTGATAACCCAAGGCTTTCAATATACGTACCGCCTCAACTGACCCCATTACGCCTGTACCGTCATCATGTGCGCCTTCGGCTAAATCCCATGAATCGAGGTGACCGCCAACAGTAATGAACTTATTCGGATTTTCGGAGCCCGTCAACTCTCCCACTACGTTATAGGATAAAGTATCTGGCCTCATTTCACAGTTCTGCTTGAAATAGAATTTGATCTGCGGTAACTTTCTTTGCTTTAATAAAGCGCTTAGCTGGTTAGCGGCCTTTGTGGATATAGCCGCAGCCGGAATTTTA
>DATHLW010000364.1:0-3762 GCA_035487675.1 Mucilaginibacter sp.
AGGTTGTTTTTATGGCCCCTAAACCAAGGTAAAAAAATAAATGAATATTATTACTATATGACCAATTTATCAGGTACAGATAAAGGGTCTTCAGAAACAGGCTCTGAAATATATGTACTGGAAGATGCTGAAACCAAAGAAACAGTTACTCTTACAAGAGGAGGCACCCTAACGGACAATTTTAGAACTAAGATGCGCAGGTTTTTTGAAAATGATAAAAAACTTCTGACATTACTAGCAAGGGATGTCAAGGATTTTCATGACATCTCCAAATTTGTAGCAGATGCAAACCATGTTGACTAGCTTCTTTAGACAACCGAGCAACCAGCTAAACCACCGCGTCCTTATTATACTTCCCCCGGTATTCCAATGGCGACACTCCCGTAATTTTTTTAAACACTTCGCGAAATGCTTTTACGTCTGCGTAGCCTACTTCATACATCACTTCATTAATTGTTTTACGGCTGGTCTCCAATGCTTTTTTAGCTACTTCTATCTTTACCCTTTGTGAATATTCAACAGGCGTATTGCCCGTTGCTTTGATAAACCTCCGGTCAAAGTTTCTCCTGCCCACAGCAAACCTGGAAGACAAATTTTCGACGGATATTTTCTCATCCACGTTGCTTTCAATATAGGCTTGTGCTTTTTCAACCATTTCATCCCCGTGTAATTTTTGTCCCGTAAATATTGCGAATGCCGACTGACTGTTCCTGTCTATTTCAACCTGGAAAATTTTGGAACAATAAATGGCCGTCTGTCTGTCATAATATTTCTCAACTAAATATATAATCAGGTTTAGGAACGAATAAGCACCGCCATTTGTATAAATTCCATTTTCGTCTGTAATCAACTGGTCGGCCAGCAAATTCACTTTCGGAAACAGAGCCCTGAAAGTATCTGCACTCGACCAATGCGTGGAGCAATTTTTTCCATCCAGCAAACCAGCCGACGCCAGCATAAAAGTACCGGTGCACATACTGGCTATTTCAGCTCCCTGCTTATACTGTTGTTCAATCCAGTCGACTAACAGTTTGTTACCTCTCAGGGCTTTTTGATAATTCGGGGTCAATGAAGGAATAATGATAAGATTCGATTTGCGGACAGCTGAAATATTTGTATGTGGTTTCACCGTAAGCAAGCCATTATCAAATTCCGATTTTTTTGAAACACCTGCCAGTTCAATGGTAAATAATTCCTTTTTGCCGCTTTTCTTCCAATAGCTATTGGCACTGGTAAATATTTCGTATGAACCTACTATGCAGGCGATGGTGCTTAGCGTGCTTTGCCCGTCGGGAACGATCAGTGTAATATGTTTCATGTGTAACTCTTTTTATTTTTTGTTTCGAATTGCATCACCCCGATTAAACTTTTCTTGCGACGCCCTGTTCAACCGAAGAATGTCTATCCGGCGTTTTGCAAATGTAGAAATTTATCTTGTCCATATCAACCCTCTATAAAGTCCATTTCCCACCCCTTCCAAGTAATCGTTAGACAATACTTTTGTTGTGTAAACTTTATAACGATAAAAAAAATGAAAAGATTAGAGAACCAAGTTGCCATCGTTTATGGAGAACTGCGGGGATGATTGCCGAATAAAATTATTTAACTATTAATCATAAAAAAATATGGAAAAGAAAATCATTTTTATTACAGGAACAAACAGCGGCTTCGGCTGGCTCACGGCTAAAAGTTGTGCGGCTTTGGGGCATAAAGTGTATGCTTCCATGCGTGATACAAAAGGTCGCAATGCGGATAAAGCAAGGGCACTGGTTCAACAGGAGAACATGGTGGTATATGATGTAGATGTCAGAAATGGAAAATCCGTAGCCGAAGCCATTGAAACTATCATTAAAACAGAAGGTAGAATTGATGTGGTGATAAATAATGCAGGAATATACGCTACAGGTATTACTGAAACTTTCACGGAAGAAGATTTTAGCCGGGTAATAGATGTGGATGTAACGGGAACCTGGAGAACAATTAAAGCAGCCTTACCTCAGATGCGTAAGCAGAAAGGCGGTTTGATTATTAATATTTCAAGTGTAGCAGGGCGCTTCTCGTTTCCTTTCCAAACTGTTTACAATGCCGCAAAGTTTGCCGTAGAAGGCTTAACAGAAGGCTTGCATTTTGAAGTAAGACAACTGGGTGTGGATGTCGTGATGATACAGCCCGGTCCGTTTCCTACTGAGGTTTGGGGAAAAACGATTGCGGGCTCAGATGATACTGTAATTGCCAGCTATGGTGATCTTGCAAAAATTCCCGAACAAATCGGTGCAGGTATCGGGCAAATGTTTGAAGCTGTTAAGCCCGATCCTCAATTGGTGGCCGATACAATTATACATCTCATTAATACCCCGAAAGGCAAAAGACCTTTAAGGACAGTTGTTGACCCCGCCACCGGAACTTTCTCGGAAATAGCAAACAAACATGTAAAAGAGCAATATGAAAGCTTTTTAACTGCCTTTGGCATGCAGGAAATGTTAAACTAGTTATTCACAATTATAAATCGCGAGTAAAATGACAACATCAGCAAGTAAAATGAAAGCATCAGATTTCAGCACTGCCCTGCAGGTAGAACAAACGCCCATGCAAGTATTTAATGCAATCAACAACGTTCGGGGGTGGTGGCAGGGAGAAATTACAGGCAACACCGAAAACCTCCATGATGAGTTCACTTATCGTATGGGGGAGATCCATTTTTCAAAACAAGTAATAGTTGATTTGATTCCCGGTAAGAAAGTCGTGTGGCTTGTTACGGACAGTAAATTAAGTTTTGCTAAAAACAAAAGTGAATGGACGGGCACAAAGATCAGTTTTGAAATTTCCAGGCAAAAAGATAAAACTCAAATCCGGTTCACTCATATAGGCTTGGTTCCCGAATTGGAAGCTTACGATGGTTGTTCCAATGCATGGAAGCAACTTATTCAGGAAAGTTTATTTAGCCTGATATCTACAGGCAAAGGAGTAAACGTATTTTAAATGGCCAGTCCATTGCAATAGGTAATGTGGTTTTTAACTCCATCAAAGAGTTCAAAAATGAACCTAAGGTCATTAGGTTCATTTTATTTATAGTGAACCGTTTTGCTGTGCAGCGTCATCTCTTGTCGAACCTGGAGTCACCCATCGCGGAAAGGAAAGCCAGTGGATTCCAATATTCGCGATAGTTGATAATAAGACCATCACGATAGGTGACGAAAGTTGCATACTTCATATTATAAGGATTCCCGTTGCTGATGACTTTGCCGGTTACACTCCATTCCGCGATGACTACATTTTTGTCATCGGTTGCGTAGGTTTCCACTGTAGGGATTTTTTGAATATCGATGAAACCTGGGTAGTTTTTTAAATATTCGTAGAGTGCCTCACGACCTTCTAACTTCGATGGTGAACCCTCGGGAGCAAAAGGAAATTCGGCAACTACATACTCGTCGCATAGATCCGTCCAACCCTTCATATCTTTTGCAAGAAATTTGTCCAGACTCTTTTGAAAAAGCTGAACCGCTGTTGGACTGTCTTTCTTTTGTTTTACATCTGTCGAACTCATAAAAATTGTTTTTGAAATTAATAATGATATATTTTTTTAATGATCAGTCAGTATACCTATGTTGAGCTGGTACATTACGGATTTGCGATGACCTTTCCGAATTGAGCGTTTTTCTCTATGTACTGATGTGCTTCCACAAAACTTCGGCATCGCCTGTTTCATTAAAAAAAACGCTCTTGCTTTTTGAAGTTTATCTTTCATTTTATTTTTTTATTCGT
>DATHLW010000365.1:0-6130 GCA_035487675.1 Mucilaginibacter sp.
ATGGAATATCTCCAATTATTATGCTGGTGGCGATGCTGGCTTTTTATGCTATCGTGTTGCAGTACCATTGGATCGACCGCCTTTATAAAACCGGAGGCCAGGTAATTCAATGGCGCTACTGGCTGAGCATAGCCCTTTTACTACTCCCTTTGATTATATGGGGATGGTATGGCAAACAAAACCGTGAACCCTATTTTCTTGCTTATTTGTCCCTGGACCTGGTTTTTTTATCGGTCATGTTCATAATCACCGCCACCCTGCGTACCAGTTTACCGGCTATTACCAACTGGCATGTAGCGCCATGGATTACTTTTAGTGGGTTGGCGGTTATGTTTTTCTTTATTTTATGCAATTTCCCATCCTTTTTAGATGGTGTCACCCAGGATAACCGCTTTTTTACCATGCCCGTTGTATTATGCGCCATAGCGGGTTATTTACTATTTTTCTCTTTTTTACAGTTTGCCGGAAAAAAAATCGGGACCAGCCTGATCACTTTCCTGCTCTTATTTACCCTTTACCGCTCAGTAAGTACAATCACAGCTTATCATGAAACCTACGTTCAGAAGGAAAAGGATTATCATAAATCACTGGATTCCTTAGATAGCTATACAGAACATTGGTTAAACAGCCGTAAGCAGGATATTAAAACCTTCATTGTCCTGCATCCCAATCAGCCATATCCCGTATTTTTTGTAAATGCTTATGGCGGTGGCATCAGGGCCACGGTGTGGACGACCATGGTAATAGGCACACTTGATAGCCTGCTAAAAATCGGACAAAAAGGGGATATCCATACAATGGATTTTCAGCATTATGTTTTTTCCTATTCCGGGGCATCAGGAGGAACCGTTGGTTTGTCATTGCTTTGCAGTGCCCGCTATCAATACAGGCAAAAAACAAGTGACGATACCGTTTTTTACCCAGCCAATTCACTTGCTGTTTACCGGAATGATTATTTTACTTCTAATATGGTTGGATTGCTGGGAAGAGATATGCTGGCTTCTTCATTGGGGATAGCACCCTGGCCAGACAGGGCAAGATTAATGGAACAAGAGTGGGAGAGACATACTGATGCCCGTCATATAGATATGCGGGTCAGGATGGGTGAACTTTGCAAAGGTAACACCTACGAGGTCCCGCTGCTTTTTTCCAATACTTTCGATGTGGATAGCGGGAAAAAGGGTATAGTAGCCCCTGTATTACTGGATAGTCTTGATTTTCCCGCAACGGTTATGCTGGAACAGGAAATCAAAGACCCCGGTGACCTGCGCCTCAGTACAGCGGCATTTCTAAGTGCAAGGTTCCCTTACATTAGCCCTACTGCCAAATTAAACGGGAAGCACCACTTTACTGATGGGGGTACCTGGGACAATTCAGGTGCAGAAACTTCACTTCAGGTGCTGAATGTGTTTGAAAGAGTACGAAACAGGTTGATAAAGGAAGATCCTATATTTAATCATATCCAGCCCCAATTCCTGTCTCTCCAAAATTCGATACTGGCGACGGAATCAACTGGTAAGCCAGGGAATTTATTTGAGCCTCTGGCACCGCCTGACGGGATATTGAACAGCAGAGTAGGCTATACAAAAAAAGCCGATGGTTGGAACTATTCTTTTTCCCGAATAAAACATTATGGATTTTATCTATTCAGGCCGACAGGCGAACGTTTACCTAACACCAGTATATGGCCGGTATTGCCGCTTGGCTGGCAGATGTCGGAGTATGCCATGACAAAGATGCGGATCAACGCATTACGGGATAGCTCAGTAATTGACAGGATATTGGCACGTTTTGAAATAGTTAGAAAAAAGAGAAACTAATAATTTTGATAAATTGGGCAATTTAAAGTATATATTTCCAGCAGATGAGTAAAAAAATTGCGCAGCTAACCTTGTCAAAGTTTGCGGATCTATATGCGGATAAGCTGATTGGCCCGGATTTTTTTATAACTGATGAAAAGCAATTGCTGAGCCTGAGTGAATACCCTTATCGTTCTGACGGTTACATTATAGGCATATGTACGCGGGGGACAGCAAATGTAGAAGTAAACCTGCAGGTTTACCAGGCCAGGCCAGATGCCATGCTGTTGGCAACACCTTTTCATATTTTGAGGATCTATAATTACAGCGATGACTTCTTATGCAGATTTATCGTTTTTTCTAAAGCTTTTTTAACGGAAAATAATGTTAACAGCCATTTCCTGGAGTCATTTAGCTACTTTAAAAGCGCCTCTCTTCCTGTTATTTATGCTGATCATCAGGATGCGAAAATGCTGCTTGATGTATATCAGTTAATACAGCAAAAATTAGAACGGGAAGAGCATCCCTACCGCCAGGAAATATCCCGAAGTATTTTAACTACGCTGCTTTATGAAGTGGAATATATTTACGCAAAACAACATGTAATTATAAAAGGTAAGCTGAACCGCAAACAAGAATTAAATCTTCTTTTTCAGAACCTTGTTTTCCTTCATTATAAGGAACACCGGAATGTGCAATTTTATGCTGATGCACTTTTTGTATCTTCTAAACATTTAACAGAAACCGTTAAAGAAGTAACCGGAAGGACATCCGGTGAATGGATAGATGACGCTGTAATACTGGAGGCAAAAGTATTATTAAGAAACCACGAGATCAGTATCGCCGATATCGCAGAAAATATTCATTTTCCTGACCAGTCTTCATTTGGAAAATATTTTAAAAAACACACCGGCCTTTCGCCCTCAGATTACCGGATGATAACTACTCATTAAAGTTGTTTAGTTAGATTAAGTTGATTGAGTTGACTAAGTTATTATTTAAGATTTTCGAATTACGATTTACGATTGCTTAATTTTTAGAATAAGCTGATCCAGTTAAACTCAATCAACTTAATCAATCCTCTCAACTTAATCAACTCTTTCCGACTTTTTGACTAATATCCCCGTATTACAGACCTTTTATTTATCTAAAAATGCCTCTAATTTTACTTTAGATTGTAAACCTAATAATCTGCAGTTTGTTTAACAAGCCATTGACCGGGCTAATAATGATGTTTGATTATGAATAACACTGAAACTCTAAAAGCCATAAAAGGAGGCGAGTTCCTGGTAAGGGAAACTCCGGCAGATAGTATTTTTATTCCCGAAGAATGGGATGAAGAGCAATTGATGATTGCCGAAACCTGTACAAATTTTCTTGCCCAGAATGTAATACCGAATTTAAACCGTATTGACGAGCAGGAAGAGGGTTTAATGCCGCATTTAATAGAGGAAGCCGGGGCACTTGGCCTGTTAAGTATATCCATACCAGAGCAGTATGGCGGCTTCGGAAAAGATTTTAAAACCTCGATGCTGGTTACCGAAAAATTAGGCGCGGGCAATTCGTTTTCTGTTGCGTTTTCGGCACACTCGGGAATAGGTACTTTGCCCATATTGTATTATGGCAACGAAGAACAAAAGCAAAAGTATATCCCCAAACTGGCCAGCGGAGAGTGGAAAGGAGCCTATTGTCTTACTGAACCTGGTGCAGGCTCTGACGCCAACTCCGGCAAAACACGTGCCCGCCTTTCTGAAGATGGTAAATATTACCTCATTACCGGTCAGAAAATGTGGATCACCAATGCCGGCTTTGCCGATATATTCACTGTATTCGCCAAAATTGATAATGATGAAAACCTAAGTGCTTTTATTGTAGAAAAAGGTTTTGAAGGCCTGACGCTAAATCCTGAAGAACACAAAATGGGGATTAAAGGAAGTTCAACCCGGCAGGTGTTTTTTAATGATTGTAAGGTGCCGGTTGAAAACCTGCTTTCTGAGCGCCAGAACGGGTTTAAAATAGCGGTGAATATATTAAATATTGGCCGGATAAAACTAGGCGGCGCGACTGTTGGTGCAGCTAAACAGATCATTACCTCTGCTGTACATTATGCGAATGAACGGGAGCAATTTGGGCGGCCTATTTCGAAGTATGGGGCTATACGTTATAAACTGGCACAGCAGGCTATTCTAACTTATGCGTCAGAGTCGGCAATTTACCGTGCCAGCCAGAATATGGAGGAAGCCACAGAGATGTTTATGGCATCTGGGCTTGATGAGACGAAAGCCAAGCTAAAAGGGACAGAGCAATTTGCCATAGAAGCAGCCATTATTAAAGTGCATGCCTCTGAAATGCTCAATTATGTTGCCGATGAGGGCGTTCAGATCTACGGCGGCATGGGCTATAGCGCGGAAGCACCTATGGACAGGGCTTACCGCGACTCCAGGATTAACCGGATTTTTGAAGGCACCAATGAAATTAACCGCATGCTAACCGTTGATATGATGCTGAAACGTGCGCTGAAAGGTGAGCTTGACCTGATGGGGCCCGCCCAAAAAGTTGCAGGTGAATTGACAAGTATCCCCGACTTTGGCGCGGATGAACAAGAAAGCTTGTTTTCAAAAGAGAAAAAATATATTGGCAATTTCAAAAAAGCAACCTTAATGGTAGCTGGGACAGCCGTCCAAAAACTGATGGCGCAGCTGGGTAAAGAACAGGAAGTACTGATGTGTTTGGCTGATATGCTGATTGAACTTTATGTAAGCGAGTCATTACAATTACGTGTTGAAAAGCTGGTGGGTTTAAAAGGTGAAGATGCTTGTAAGGAACAGATAGATATGGTGCGGGTGTATATAAACGATGCCGCCGAACATATTGCCAAATCAGGCAAAGAAGCGATAAACTCATTTGCTGAAGGTGATGAAAGAAAAATGATGATGATAGGGTTAAAGCGCTTCACTAAAACTGAAGACATCAATACCACTCAGGCCCGCAGAAATATTGCTGCAAAGGTGATCTCTGAAAATAAATATTGTTTTTAAAGCTACTGTATGAATGTTTTTTATGAAGGGCAGGTGCTCTGGTCGCAAATGGACGCCAACCAGCATATGCGCCACAGCGCATACGCCGATTTTGCTGCACAGGCCAGGTTAAACATGCTGGAAAGTGTAGGCTTAAAGCTGTCAAAACTTTTTGAATATAATATAGGGCCGGTTTTATTTAAAGAAGAATTGATATACCTGCGCGAGATAGGCATCAATGAACACCTGAAAATAACCTGCGAAATTATCAAATCGCGGCCCGATGGTTCCCGATGGGCTATCCGGCATGAATTGTACCGGAGCGACGGTGTTAAGGCATCGGTTATTACAGTAGATGGTGCCTGGATTGATACAATAAAGCGCAAGCTGACTGTCTTACCACCTGATCTGGGTCAATTGTTCATTAAGGCCCCTAAAAGCAGTGATTATATCGAGATGCATAGTCACGCATAGGTTCAATACGATTAAATAAATCAATAGTTATTTGAAAATGACTAAATTACTAAATAATATACTTAGCCAATTTTAAAACCCGTTGTAAATATCAAACACCTAGAAAAATAAACGTATTGTATGGATGCTAAACGAATTATAAAGAAAGTAGCAGTATTAGGTTCAGGTGTGATGGGTAGCCGCATTGCCTGTCATTTTGCAAATATTGGCGTACAGGTACTATTACTTGATATAGTACCTAAAGATGCTCCTTCCGGTAATCAGAAAACCCGGAATAAAATAGTGAACGATGCACTCGACTTTGCGCTGAAATCAAACCCTTCGCCCATTTATTTAAAGTCTTTTGCCAAACGCATAATAACCGGGAATTTTGAAGATGATATGCCAAAAATCGCTGATTGCGATTGGGTGATCGAAGTGGTAGTTGAGCGTTTGGATATCAAGCAACAGGTATTTGAAAAAGTAGAAAAATACAGAAAATCCGGCACCCTGATCACCTCCAACACATCAGGCATCCCCATACATTTAATGACCGAAGGCCGGAGCGATGATTTTAAGCAGCACTTTTGCGGAACCCATTTCTTCAACCCACCGCGATACTTAAAGTTACTAGAAATTATTCCTACCAAAGATACATTACCGGGCGTAGTGAGTTTTTTAATGGAGTATGGCGAGAAGTACCTGGGTAAAACTACGGTGCTGGCCAAAGATACACCGGCATTTATAGGCAACCGTATCGGCGTTTTCAGTATCATGAGTGTACTGCATTATGTTGACAAAACCGGCATGACGGTAGAAGAGGTGGATAAGCTTACAGGCCCGGTTATTGGTCACCCTAAA
>DATHLW010000366.1:0-8516 GCA_035487675.1 Mucilaginibacter sp.
GTCATTAAAATAAGCAATTACAGCAAAAACGGTAGAAAGCGATGCCTGCACCTGGAAAAATTCTTCTTCCGTCAAAAATGCACCTTCAATCTTGACTTTATTAGCCAATGATTTAATGTCGAAAAAATGATGTATAGGCAATGCCTCATCATTTTCCAATATATTTTTAAACTCATTTGCCTGGCTCAAAAACTTATGGATCTGGTCATAATTGTTCATCACCTGTATCCTGTCAACCATCTGCTGGCCCATCACGCTCAGGCAATGTGCTTTGATCAATTCCTTTACCTCTGTAAAGCCAAGCTTGTCAACACTATTAGATGGAATCAGCATGCGTTCGTTTTCTTGGCTTGATTTTCGGAGTAAGATTTCTATTGGGAACAGGTTTTACAGGCTGTGCAGTAATTGCAGGTTTTGGTTGCGCTTGTTTTGGTAATTTATTCAGCGAATCGGTTCTTCTCTTATTATCTTTCGCAATCTTACCTGTACTTAGTTTATTTAATGAGTCGCTTTTCAGCTTAATATTTTTTGTTATTTGCTCGTAGATAGCTTCCAGTTTCTCTGGATTGTCTGTATAATATTTAAAACTCTTTCTGAATTGCACCGAATCGGTATGATACTTCTTAAATACGATCAGGTACTTATCTGTACCGTATTTATACAAGGAATCCGGCATTTGCATCACATTATACATACCGCCGTCCACAATATGGATATCGGTTAACAAATTGGTCATTTCATCCTGGCCAAGTACTCCATCGGGTATTTTGTTTCCCTTGCAGGCGATTAGAAAAATCAATACTGAGAAAAACAGCCTATTATATTTGTGCATTCTGTAATTTAGCGGCATTATTAAGCAAAACTACGGATAAATGAGCATTGCAGATAACATCAAACGCTTAAAAAACGAAACTGACATTATAAAAGTACAATTGATCGCTGTATCTAAAACAAAATCTGAGGATGAAATAAAAGAAGCCTATGATGCCGGTCAGCGTCTATTCGGCGAGAATATGGTTCAGGAATTGGTTGATAAATATGAGCACCTGCCCAAAGGTATTCAATGGCACCTGATAGGCCACCTGCAAAGTAATAAGGTAAAATATATTGCCCCGTTTATCAGCATGATCCAATCTGTTGACAGCCTAAAGCTTTTGCAGGAGATAGACAAGCATGCCCAAAAACATAACCGGGTGATCGATTGCTTGTTACAGGTCTATATTGCTGATGAAGAAACCAAATACGGCCTTGGGTTTGATGAGATCATTGAACTGTTACGATCTGAAGAGTTTGCCGCTTTAAAAAATGTCAGGATACGGGGATTGATGGGAATTGCTACCAATACTGATAATGAAAAACAGGTAAGAGAAGAGTTTTACGAGTTAAAAACTTTCTTTGACGGGATAAAACAAAGCTATTTCAGAAAGGAAAACTCCTTCGACACCCTATCAATGGGCATGTCATCTGATTATAAAATAGCTATTGAACAGGGCAGCAATATGGTGCGCCTGGGCAGTACCATTTTCGGAACACGATTTAAAGATTTTAAAGATTTTAAAGATTAGAAATGAAATGTTCCTTAAATCCTATCCTATTTAATTCTTAAAATCTTAAAATCGTGTCATATTTAATCCTTAAAATCTCAAAATCGTGTTTAATTTAAGAATAGCTGTTAAAGAAGATTGCCCGCGCTTGCTTGAACTTGTAAATGAATTAGCCTTATTTGAAAAGGCTCCCGAAGAAGTTACCGTAACATTAGAGGAATTTGAAGATGCCGGTTTTGGCAAAAACCCGGTTTGGAAAACATTTGTTGCCGAAGCCGATGGGCTGATTGTAGGATTTGCATTATATTACGTCCGTTATTCGACATGGAAAGGCTGCCGCATGTATTTGGAAGACCTCATTGTAACAGAAAGCTGGAGAGGAAAAGGTGTTGGAAAGTTATTATTTGACAGGCTGATAATTGAAGCGCGTGAAAGGGGTTTTAACGGCATGACCTGGCAAGTGCTGGATTGGAACGAACCTGCTATTCAATTCTATAAAAAATACGAGGCGGCTATTGATGCCGGATGGCTAAATGGATCTTTATCAAAAGAACAACTAATGAACTAAGTATATGAAATTGAGGGGTATCCTTTTTTTGATCTTCGCAGGCAGCTTAACTGGTTGTCAGTGGGGAAGTTCTGGAGAAGATAAACCAGCCATCACTACGGATACACTTCAATATACTTATAAAATCATAAAACAAAAAGCACCGGATTGCAGGGATAAACCTGATAGCAATTGTGTAGTAGCACAAATAAAATATCCTTTATTTTTAAACCAAAAGGCGCTTAATGACACCATAAGTCATCGTTTATTGATGCAATTTGGTATTCCAGGCAAGGCGGACAACACTTTGCAGCAATTAACTGATCAGTTTTTAAAAGCAGGAAAAGATTTTAGGCTGAACAGTAATTCTTTTGTTATCAGGGAAGATTCCAGCATCCTTTTGGTTCAGGTATCAGGTTACAGATTTCTGGGCGGTGCACGCGGATATTATTTGGCAAGTTTTATAAATTGGAATACTAAAGCACAACGTGAAATAGCATTAGGTGACATTTTAAAAGACGGATATGTTCAGGATCTAAATTCCATCGCGGAAAAGATTTTCCGGAAACAGGAAAAAGTGGCCGACAGTGTTCCATTAAAAGGCTATCTTTTTGAAAATGGGAAGTTTTCGCTTAGCAATAATTTCCTGATCACCCCTATTGGCCTTCGTTTTTTGTATAATCAATACGAGATAAAACCATACCCGGCCGCAGAAACTAATTTATTAATACCCTATTCACAAATCGAATCATTACTTCGGCCCAACACGGTCGTAACTCAATATTATAAATAATGCTTGTTTTTAAATTCGGAGGTGCATCGGTAAAGGATGCAGCGGGAGTGATCAATCTCTCGAACATCGTTAAAAAATATGAAGGCCAGAAATTGCTGATCGTAGTTTCGGCAATGGGTAAAACCACCAATGCGCTTGAAAAACTAACAAAGGCTTATATCAATGGCTCCGATGACCTGAATGATGTTTACACAGAAATAAAAGACTATCATTTTAATATTATCAAGCAGCTTTTTGAGCCTTCACATCCTGTTTTTAACGACGTAGCAAACACATTTGTCGAGATCGACTGGATGATTGAAGATGAACCGCATGACGATCATGATTTTATTTATGACCAGATCGTTTCTATTGGCGAATTGGTTTCGACCAGAATTGTTGCCGCTTATTTAAACCAGGTTGGCATAAAAACACAATGGCTGGACGTGCGCGGATATATTCATACGGATAATAACTATCGTGAGGGTGATGTGGATTGGGATAAAACAAAGTCAAGCATTAACCAGGAAATACCTCCTTTATTGGATAAAACCATTGTCGTAACCCAGGGTTTCTTAGGCGGGACATCCGAGAATTTTACCACAACACTCGGCCGTGAGGGTTCGGATTATACGGCATCCATCTTCGCATCCTGCCTGAATGCTGAATCAGTAACTACGTGGAAGGATGTACCGGGTATCCTGAACGCTGACCCTAAGCATTTTGCTGATACCATCAAATTCGATGAGCTAACCTACACAGAGGCTATTGAAATGACCTACTATGGTGCAAGTGTGATCCACCCGAAGACTATTAAACCATTACAAAACGCCAAAATACCTTTACTGGTAAAATCATTTAATGACCCTATTGCAGAGGGTACTGTTATCAAAGAAACAGCAGAAACTCATTTTGAAAAACCTGTAATCATCCTGAAACAAAACCAGGTATTACTTTCAATTTCTGCTAAGGATTATTCTTTTATTTCAGAAGATCATCTCAGCGATATTTTCAAATTATTTGCACAAAATCATGTTAAGGTAAACGTAATGCAAACCTCGGCACTGAGCTTTACGGTTTGCTTTGATCTGAGCCAGGAAAGATTTGAAAGGCTTTTAGCAGGCTTCGGTCCTAATTTTAAGGTGAAGTATAACAGGGAACTCACCCTGATCACAGTAAGGCATTACAAGATATACGATTTAAAAGGACTAGTGGAAAACCGGACTATACTTTTGGAACAGGTAAGCCGGAACACTGCGCAAATGGTCGTAAAATAATTCAGCTTTAACACAACAACCAAATCAATCCTGCAACCATAGCTGCTATAAGTGTATTCAAAAAATTGACGGCATCATTAGTCAAATAATGCTTTCTTTCCCATAATGCGCCCAATATAGAATCAGCCATATTACCTATTGTACCGGCGACAATAATTATTACAAAATCGTTATCCCATCCGAAGCCAATGGCGTAAATTATAGCAATAAATACAGAGCCTAATATCCCGATCAAAGTCCCTTCCATACTGACAACTCCGTCCAATCCTTTCTGATCACTTTTAAATGTGAGAATATTATAAAACCGTCTTCCATAGATCATCCCTAACTCTGACGATAAAGTATCCGCCATAGCTGATGCCAGGCTACCGGCCATCATTAGCTTAAATAACCCTGCTTTTTCAGGAAATAAATAAATAAGAATACATGTTAATGACGCTACACCACCATTGGCCAATACCTGGCCGGCATTTCGTTTGGTGGATTGATCTTGTTGTATTTTGATAAAAGATTTCTCTTTTTTCCCCCACATTGTGGCTACGGTACCTAGTATAAAAAAGGTGGCAAGCATGATAATTCCGGTATATCCCGATCCAAAAAATATCAATATAGCGATTGCAGCCCCAGTCAAGGCGCCCCAAATGGTCAGCTTTCGAGTTACAATACTTGCAATGACAATTACAGTTAATAATAAAATAAAAGGCAGGTAATGATAAAGCCCCGACATATAAATGATTTAAAACAGGTGTCCAATTACGTTATTAGGTTTACAGAATTAAAATTTATTTTACATTTGTACCAAACTTTAAATGATGAAAAAGATCAGCATATTACTTATTATCATTGGCATAGCGGTGATCATCTATTGCCTCACTTTTTTTCACCCGCTAATCAATGCCGTTGACTCCGATACAATGACTGTAAACCCTCATGGCGTAAGAACACCGGAATGGCCTTTATTTATAGGTATACTGACCACATTTGTGGGCATATGCTTCTATTTTATTGGTTCTGCTGAAGAAAAGAAAGCGAAAAGATAATTACCAAATATTCCATCCTCATAAAGGGATATAGCCATCAAATTCTTATATGGTTATATCCCTTTCTTTTTTTATTGCTGTTTTGCAATTTAACCTCAATGTAAAATATATGTTAATGACTATTAAAATCAGTTAACATATATCTACTACAATATCATAGATTTGTATATAAAGGCCTGAACCAGACCAATTATAACTCATTCATTTAAACCACATCATTATGAAAAAGTTGATTTTTTACCCACTTTCTATTTTGTTGTTTATATGTTTCTCAGCCAAAGCGCAAAATTTTGCCTTAGGCGTCAGGGGCGGTATTAGTATCCCAAATCTAAGCGGCGGCGGTAGCAGCGCACAAAACCCGCTTAATACCGGTTATAGTTCGAGACTGGGACCAGATTTCGGTTTATTTGGAGAATTTAAATTCTCTAAGCTATTTTCAATACAGCCTATGGTTGAATACTCATCGCAGGGGGGTAAAAAAGATGGCTTTCAGGCCTTAACTACTCCACCTGAATTTGCACAGATGTTTCCTCCGGGCCAGGCGCCTACTTATTTATATGCCACCTACAACAGCGAAGCCAAAATTAATTATTTAATGATACCCGTGCTGGCAAAGCTCGGCTGGGACTTTAAAAAATCGCCTTTACGATTTTATGTCGATGCAGGCCCGTTCGTAAGTTTCTTACTATCGGCACACCAGGTAACAAGCGGGCAAAGTCAGTTTTATTCAGATCCTAACAAAACACAGCAATTAACCCAGCAGCCACAATCATTGAATGGTAATACCAATATAAAAGATCAGTTGAATAATACCAATTTTGGTGCCGAAGCCAATATAGGGCTGATTTACAAATTAGGACACTGCAACATATTTATTGAAGGCGGCTTTAACTACGGATTTTTAAATATTCAAAAAGGCACTGCAAACGGTAAAAATGAAACGGGGGCCGCTACGGTGTCAATAGGCTATAGTTATTGGTTCGGAAAATAACACTTGTAAAGAGCAATAATTAATAAACCTATTTTCAGGATGATACAGGCAGTGTTCATGTTCACACATGAACACCTGCGAATACTTTATGAACTACTGATTATCAACATATTACATTTTATATACTACTGACAAAATAGTGTCACCATATAATTTGTGGACGTAATATCACTTAAATCAAAACGCTTTCAGCAAATACTGAAAGCGTTTTGTGCATAAAAAATAGAGCCCTGTTAATTTTATTGTGCTGACCCTTTTCCGATCAAAGACATAAACTGATCTAACTTTGGCGCAATGATAATTTCAGTCCGCCTGTTCTGAGATTTTCCTGCGGGGGTACTATTATCAGCTATCGGATTGTACTCGCCCCGCCCTCCGGCTGTTAGCCTTTTGGGATCAACCTTATAAGTGTTCTGCAATGCTTGTACAACAGACGATGCACGTAATGCACTCAGGTCCCAATTGTTCCTGATATTTGTCTGTGATATCGGAACGTTATCTGTATTGCCTTCAATCAAGACATCGTAGCTTGAATAATCATTGATGATCTTGGCTATCTTGCTTAATGTTTGTGCAGCCTTTTCTGATATCTGGTAACTACCCGATTTATAAAGCATATTATCCGAAAGTGATATAAAAACTACGCCCTTAAGCACTTTCACATCAACATCCTTCATTTCGTCCTGGCTTAGCGAACGGGTAAGGTTATTGGTTAACACCAGGTTCAATGAGTCGCTCTTATTTTTAAGATCTACCAGGTGCTGTATGTATTCGTTCGAGGCTTTTATTTGATCCGCCAGTTTAGCAATGTTCACATTACCCTGGTTACTGCCTGCCAAACATTTGTCCAATGCGTCCTGCAAGGCTGCAGCACTTGATTTTGCTGCGGCAATTTGCTCTTCAAGACTTTGCACCCTATTTTTGGATACCGCCAGTTCCTGCTGGGTAACCTGCCAGCTTTGTTTAAGATTGCGGTTGGTATCTACTGACTTATTATAGTCTGATTGTAACTGAGCATATTTCTTATTGCTCACACAGCTTTGGAAAACTACTGCTACCAGGCACACGGCCAGCAGCAAAAACCTGATTTTCATATGTATAGTATTATTTTATTTAATGATCATAACCCATTTATGACCATACAACTGCAAATAAGTGCATGTTATATCCAACTACAACATTTATTTACGCAGTTGAAATACATGACAAATATTTAGAATAACACTATAAATACCCTCATATAGAGGTTAAATTTTCCTGACTTTATTCAAACAAAAAATGCCTCTTATTTTTAGGAGAGGCTGTGTTTACGTTCAATGTATCAATACCTGTTAATATTAATAAACGACTTATTATAAATATTCCGGGGACGTGAAGGTGAAATGAGATAAATGGAGGATGTTATCCTAAGTGGTAAAATCCGGGGACTGTGAAGATGAACGACATTAAAAGAGGGTGTCACCCTGAGGCGCTCGAAGGGTGAGCGCAGAGGCTTTTACGCTGTGCTTAACCGCTGGTGCATTATACTTAAAGCAAGTGTGTCGTTTATCCCGAAATAGCCAAAAAATAATCAACATCGTCATACATACTGTACGGCTTACCCACTAACCGAACTTGTTGTTCATGCCTGATCCCTTGTAATTGTACAGTTTGATGTTGGTCCAGGGCCTTATCATCAAAACGGCCAACCACCTGGATCACCACTTGGGCAGGCTGCGATTCCATCGGGCCCGCAAAGTTCCGGGCATCCAGGAATAATATCGCCGGTTCCTGTTCCTTGTCGGGCGGAACAGGTATTGGGTTCGGTGTTAAGTAATTACTTTCCATGATAGTATAGACGAATAGCCTTTTAAAACATTTTAATCAAATGTAAAATGATGACTATACCGTTACAATGTAAAATTGGTTAACCATGGTGGGTAATCGGTAAAGGGTTGGTTTTGGGCGGTAAACTGTAGGATGGTTTTATTTCAGGCTTTGGTTGGTGTTATTTTGAAGTGCTAGGCTTACCACTTCAAAAAAATATTTGAAATATTAAAAATTTGATTTATGTTTGTAGTGTACTATTATACTAATACACTAATATGATTCAGATTCAGAATCTCGATTTTTGGTATAAAAAGGGTAAGCCTGTTTTTAAAAACCTAAATCTGTCGCTTGTTCCCGGTCATATTTATGGCCTACTTGGTAAGAACGGGTCGGGTAAATCAACGCTTCTTAAGGGCATAGCGGGCCTGGTCTTCCCGATTACCGGTAAATGCTTTATTAACGGAATAGATTCTTCCAAAAGGGCCGTTGCTACATTGGAAGACCTTTTCTTTATTGCTGAAGATGTCTACGTACCA
>DATHLW010000367.1:0-6844 GCA_035487675.1 Mucilaginibacter sp.
CGTCCCCCAACCCAATCCCAAAACTCGAACATGTTTTTGGTATCGATGCCAAATTTCTCCACCGCCTGGGCATTGGTGGATAAGGCAGCGAAATGTTTGGCAACATCACCGTCTTTTCCGCCTCCTGCAATGAACCAGTCACGTGCGCTGTGCGCGTTGGCCATTGTTTCCTGCGTAGTAAATGTTTTGGATGCGATCAGGAATAGCGTGGTCTCCGGGTTAAGCGGTTTTAATGCTTCCACAATATGGGTAGCGTCCAAATTGGAAACAAAATGCATTTTCAGGTGGTTTTTGTACGGCCTTAAAGCCTCGGTTACCATTACCGGGCCAAGATCAGAACCACCGATGCCAATATTTACCACATCGGTAATTGCTTTGCCGGTGTATCCTTTCCATGAGCCGGAGATGATCGCCTCGCTGAATTTTCTCATCTGATCCAGCACTTTGTTCACATCTTTCATCACATCCTGCCCGTCAACATAAATTGGGCTATTGCTTCTGTTGCGTAAGGCGATATGCAGTACCGGGCGATTTTCGGTCGCGTTGATCCTTTCGCCCGAGAACATGGCCTCCGCTGCATCTTTTACCCTACATTCTTTGGCCAGTTGTATCAACAAGGCAACAGTCTCGTCGTCGATGCGGTTTTTTGAGTAATCCAGCAGGATATCGTTAAACGTGGCAGAAAATTTTGTAAATCGCTCACTATCAGCATTGAACAAATCTTTCAGGCTTTTTGATGTAATGTCGATGTAATGGTCGGCTAAATATTTATAAGCCTTGGTCGTGGTAAAATCAATATTTGGCAGCATAATTGAATGGTTTTACACAAAAATAGAATTAAAAATTCAGGTGAATAACAAATAAATTTTAGTGTTTTTTCAATGACATTAAAGCCGGTTTTTGTGTCGAATTTACACCCGGTTTCGGTGTCAAAAACACACCCCTTTTGGGTGTTACAATAACACACCTTACATAGTGTTTGTTTTACACCAAAAAATTATTAAATTCTTAAATTATTTTGACAATTATTTTGAATTTAGAAAAAATTAATTGATACCTTTGCCTTGATGGTAAATAAATGAGGCATTTGTCATCAAATTGTTAATCTCCTTAAAAAGCATTTTTTTATGTTCGAAAGACTCTTTTTAATAGTCAAAAATAACGCCGGGACGGCTGTTATTAACAATCCGGAAATACAGGAAAAAGACCATGAAGCAGTAATAAACGATGCTTCCAGTTCTATTATTGAAGTATTTAAAGGACAGATGGAATCGGGTAAGTTAAAGGACCTTGTGAAATATTTCCAATACCCGGAAATATATAAGAGTCCGTTAACTACCAGCGTGATCAATAAGTTCGCTAATAAGCTGAACAGGTTTTATAATATTAACCCTACTTCCGCCTTAAATATTTCTAAATCATTAATTCCGCCGGTTATGGTTGAGCTGATCGAGCAGACTAAAGCCGGGAAGAATAAGGAATTTACTTTGAGTTCATTCCTGTCAAAAATAAATGGCAACCGCGCTGACCTGAGCGCTTTGGTAAACAGGTTGATGATTGCCGGTTAAGATACAATACCTATAAAAGCAAGTTCAGAGGGGCTGTAATTGAAGTTACAACCCCTCTGGCGTTTTTTGGGCCTTCTTTGGACCCTGCCCGCGTTGGAATGTTGAAAAGTTGTAAGGTTATTTTTTTTAGTGTCAACACATCGTGCTATCTGCACATTTGCATATCCGCACATCCGCACATCAATCTGCACATTTGCACATCCGAAATCTGCACATTAAACTTATATTTGCCCCATGACTAAAGAACAGATCCAGGATTTAAGGGATAGAACAACTTCCCTGAGGAGGCATCTTTGACATCGATACTAAACTCGATGCACTACAAAAGGAACAGGAAATAACCGTTGGGCCAAATTTTTGGGACAGCCCTAAGGAAGCCGAGAAAGTTCTGGCTTCTATCAAAACAAAAAAAGTTTGGACAGACGCTTTTCAGCAGGTATTATCAACTGTTGAAGACACCGGTGTGTTATTTGAATTTTACCAGGCAGGCGATGCCACCGAGGCTGAGATGCAGGAGCAATTTAATATAGCCACCAAAGCTGTAGAAGAGCTGGAATTCAAAAATATGCTCTCGGCTGAGGAAGATCAGCTAAATGCCGTATTGCAGATCACCGCAGGAGCCGGTGGTACCGAAAGCTGCGATTGGGCCGGTATGCTGATGCGTATGTATATTATGTGGGGCGAAAAGAACGGCTATAAAGTAACCGAACAGGATTTCCAGGAAGGGGATGTGGCCGGTGTAAAAACCGTTACGCTGCAATTTGAAGGTGACTTTGCTTACGGATACCTGAAAGGGGAGAATGGGGTGCACCGCCTGGTGCGCATATCGCCGTTTGATGCCAATGCTAAGCGCCATACCTCATTTGCGTCGGTATACGTATATCCGTTAGTAGACGATACAATAGAAATAGAGATCAACCCTGCAGATATAGAGTTTGAGACTTTCCGTTCAGGTGGTGCGGGAGGACAGAACGTGAACAAGGTGGAGACTGCTGTACGTTTATATCATAAACCGTCAGGCATCATCATCAAAAACCAGGAATCGCGTTCGCAGTTGCAGAATAAGGATAATGCTATCCGGTTATTAAAATCGCAGTTGTACGAAATCGAAATGCGGAAACGCCAGGAGACCAGTAATGCGATTGAGGGCAATAAAAAGAAAATTGAATGGGGTTCGCAGATCAGGAATTACGTACTACATCCATATAAACTGGTAAAAGACCTGCGTACAGAGCACGAAACATCAAATGCAAGTGCAGTACTGGACGGTGACCTGGACGAATTTTTAAAAGCCTATTTGATGGAATTTGGAGGCTCAAAGTAATCGGCTATATTTAGTGAAAGCTTTTATCAATTGTAACTTGTTATGTTAAAATATCTGCTACCAGTATTGTCAATGGCCTTGTTATTTTCATCCGCTGCTTTTGCCCAGGAACGACCAATACCTTTGTATCCTAATGGTGTTCCCAATTCAAAAAAGGCACCGGCTAACTACGCGGAGAAAAGGGAGGGGTATAGTATTAGTCTGGTAACAGATCCAACCATTACGCCTTATTTCCCGGCTAAGGATAAGGCTAATGGCACAGCTGTTATCGTATTCCCGGGTGGGGGCTATATTAACCTGACGGTGACTTACGAAGGGGAAGATATTGCGAAGGAATTTAATAAAATTGGTGTAACCGCATTTGTAGTAAAATATCGTCTGCCCAGCGATGCCATTATGGTTGACAAAACCATGGGGCCACTACAGGACGCACAAAGAGCCATTCAAATTGTGCGGGAAAGGGCTGCTGAATGGGGGGTAAAGCCTGATAAGATAGGCATTATAGGTTTCTCTGCAGGAGGGCACCTTGCATCAACGCTTGCAACACATTTTAAGAAAGCAGTAATACCTAATGAGGCCAATATCAATTTGCGTCCTGATTTTGCGATGCTGATCTATCCTGTAATTACCTTTGGGCCGCTGGCTCATGTGGGGTCGCGTGAAAACCTGATCGGTAAGAACCCATCGCAGGAATTAGTTGATCTGTACTCCAATGAAAAGCAGGTAACAGCCGATACACCACCATGCTTTTTGGTACATGCGGAAGACGACGACGCGGTGCCGGTACAAAACTCTACCTTATTCTACGATGCCATGGTTCAGCATAAGGTAAAAGGCGAATTGCATATCTTCCAGGGAGGGCGGCATGGTTTTGGAATGAACAACCCAACAAGTAAAGAAAAATGGTTTGACTGGGCCGCAGCGTGGATGAGTGGGAATGGATTTTAACCTTTACCAGATCTTTCAAAAGAAAAGACTTGTATCATATTTTAAGGATATTATTACACTCCTTTTGTAGTGCACTAAACGATGAAGCACAATATCTGGATACCTTATCAATTTCAAATATTTCGGTGTCCAAATCGATCCAATATCTTTTAAGAGTAACGTTTTTGATTCCCCTTTTGTGACTTTCAATTCGCTCTTTAGCTTTCATTCGGGTTGTAAAGCCAACAGTTTTTTGATCATTAATAAAATTTAGATGATGATGAGCAAGTGTATTTCGTATTTCCTGGACTTTCAAAAGTGATTTCGAAAATGTTTTCCATTTCTCATAGCAAAATGGAATGTCCTTTTCAATTGATATTCTATTAAACTCTTCAACGATCTTGTTCAAAAACATCCTTTTATTTTCAAACGAAGAGAAAATTTTATTATCAAATAGAGCATCATTGATTAAAAATGTCTTTTCACTATCATGATTTGTAGGGTCCGAATAAAAATCAGTGAGAAATATTATTAACTCAATTTCAATATAGTTAAGGCTATAAAAAATTGCGCCTATTTTTTTGAATTCTTCTGGATACCGCTTTATTAATTTTTGTATTTCCATTACCAAATCACTAAATGGAATAGAGGTGTAAGAATCAATTCCCCTCTTCAGGGATGGTTTAGGCGGCGTTCGTCACTATGCTCAACAATTCATTTAACTCCGCCACCTTTTCCGCCGACCCTAAATTTTCATAAGCACTAATGAGATTTCGCAATATCCGGCGAACAATATCCGCATTAGAGCATGGCTCATAGTATTGTTTTTCGGGTTTCAGGTTCAGTTGCTTCAGGAACATATCCACATCCCTGCGGCCGAAAATAAAACCTTTGTTAAAAGCATTGATATAGAACAGCACACCGCCTTCAAATTCGCTTTCCATCGTTTCATCCACATAGCCTAAAATAAAGTGCTGCGGCAGGTTGACGCCATAAACCGGGATGTCCAGTTTTTGTGCAATGATGGAATAAATGATGGCCAGCGATATCTGGTTGCCTTTTTTGGTTTCGAGCACCTGGCTCAGGTAACTGTTTTGCGGGTCCTGGTGGTTAGTGGTATTGCCGCTAAAGCCATGAATATTATAAAATACATGGTTGATGAGTTTTACCTGCTCTGCCGGACTGCTATCATAGATCATCTGCAGCCATATATCGCGTTTGAGAGCTTCGATCTGGTTGATCACTTTTTGCTCATCCAGATCGGGGTATTGATATTTATTGATGGTAAGTACACCCTGCAGCAAGTCGAACGCACCACCCTGGTACCACAGTTTTAATTCTTCCTTTACAATCCGGAACTGTATTTCGTGCACTAAGTTGGCAATGCGCTCCTGCTGTACCGCATCAAAAGCCTGCTCCCAGGCCGACTCGAGGTATTCGATTACCTCGCCGCCATAAGATAAAATTTTATCGTGTATATGCTCAAATACTTCCCGGTCAGGATCATCAAGCAGTTTTATAAGGGAGTTAATTTCTTTCGGATCGATCATTCTATATAAAAGCTAAAATAATAAACCTTTGTCTATTTTTACGGCCATGTTAAATTTTAGGTTCGCGAAAGATTACCTGATGCATCGTTTAAGAGGGAAAAACAGGCACGGGACACATTCGCCTTTTGTTTACAGGCTTGTAGATGAGGTTATTTACGACTACAAATACAAAGATATTTATAATGATATGGAAAGCATACGTGCCAACTTGCTTTCTGACAATCAGGTGATAACTGTAACCGACCTTGGTGCGGGATCGCTCGTAAATAATAATAAACAAAAGAGGATAGGCGAGATAGCCAAAAATGCTTTGAAACCACCCAAACTGGCACAATTGCTTTACCGCCTGGTAAAAGACCTGCAACCGCTGAACATGATCGAACTAGGCACTTGCCTTGGAACCACATCATTGTATTTGAAAGCTGCCGTACCCGATGCAGAACTTTATACGCTGGAAGGTTGCCCCGAAACCGCTAAAGTTGCCGCTAATATTTTCGAAAAGGCCAACATAAAAGGCATTAGACAGATTATCGGTAATTTTGATGATACCCTGCCGGGAGTGATAGCCGCCCTTGATCAACTGGATTTTGTTTTTGTAGACGGCAACCACCAAAAAGAGGCTACTCTGAAATATTTTGAATGGTGCCTGCCCAAAGTGCACGAAAACACCCTGCTGATTTTTGATGATATTTACTGGAGCGAAGGCATGAAGGAGGCGTGGGAAATTATTAAGGCTCATCCGCAGGTTACCGTGACTATTGATCTGTTTTGGATAGGGCTGGTATATTTTAAGAGGGGGCAAGTGAAGGAAGACTTTTTGATTAAGATTTGAAGATGTGCAGATATGCGAATGTGCGTATGGGAAGCGCCGATTTATCTATACTCACGTTTTATAAAAATCGACGCTGATTTTGGCTGAAGCCGATAAGCTCCTTTAACTATTCCGTTGGCTGAAGTCAACGGCAATGAATATTTTAAGCCTTTTCTATTCAAAAAATATCCTTCCAGTTTGGATTCATTGCCGTCCCATTTATGGGACGGATTAAAGACAATAAAATCAATTGGCTTTAGCCAAATACGCCATAAAAGATTTTCACCATTCAGCATCTGCACATCTTCTCATTCGCACATCTGCACATCAAAACGCCTGCCCCAACCCAATATAAAACCCACTCTGCCGCGATTCGCCCGGTACTTTTTCGCCTATGCCATAATCGGCGCGGACGCTGAGGCCTTTTTCGGTATCAAAAAAGTAGCGGATACCACCACCGTAATCAGGTTTGAGCGCATTGAGGGAGAAACTACTGTGTGCCACCTCGCCTGTGCCCAAAAATCCGACGATGGCTACACGATCCCAAATCCGGTAACGTAATTCAGTTTGTCCGGCAATGAAATTGCGGTCACGGTACCGGCCGTTGTAGTAACCACGCATCATCTCGTCGTTACCCAGGGCAGGAAGCAGGTAAAACGGCGAT
>DATHLW010000368.1:0-6456 GCA_035487675.1 Mucilaginibacter sp.
TCTATCGAAAGAGCGATCGTAATTGGTAAAGCTGCCGGTACAGGAAATATGGACACCTTCGTTAGAAAGATCGTAGCATTGCTTAATGCCGGTAACATTGACGCCGCTAATGCTGAATGCGACAAGCAAAAAGGTTCAGTAGCTAACGTGATCAAATCCGGGTTAAAGAAATACCGCGAAATGGAAAATGATGACACGCTGACCATTGATCAGAAAACACTGGCTATCCAGAAAGACATTGAAGAAGCAACTTCTTTAGAAATGCCAATGCTGGAGCAAAACCTGACCATCATTGCTACCCTGGTATCTATCGGTACATTGAGCGGTCTGTTAGGTACAGTTGTGGGTATGATCGGTGCGTTCTCTACGCTGTCTGCCTCAGGTGCTCCCGATACTTCTCAGCTTTCGGCAAACATCTCCGAAGCGTTGATCAACACAGCATTAGGTATCTCTACCTCGGCTTCATCAATCGTGTTGTATAACTACTTTACATCGAAAATTGATAAACTGACTTACGCAATTGACGAAACAGGTTTTAGCATCGTGCAAACATTTGCTGCTTCACACGCTGCTAAGAGATAATAAAATATTTTAGTGCTAGTTTTTTTCCCGTCCGGCTTTGCCCGGACGGGTGTTTAATAACCTTCAAACACTATTATATTTTTAAAAATTATTAATTATGGCGAGGATAAAGATTCCAAGAAAAAGTACAGCAATTGACATGACGGCCATGTGCGACGTGGCTTTCCTTTTGCTTACCTTTTTCATATTAACAGCAAAATTAAGACAGGATGACCCGCTGCGTGTTGACGTTCCCGGTTCCAGTATCAAGGTAAATGTACCTGATGTGGATATGGCTACAATATTAGTAGGTCACGGAAAAGTGTTCTTCGGAGTGGAAGGTACTGACATTCGTAAATCACTGCTTGAGGAAATGGGTAAAAAATACAACATACCTTTTTCCCAGGAAGAGATTCAGAAATTTTCGGTGATCCCAACCTTCGGCGTTCCGATGAACGTGTTAAAGCAATATATTAACCTGAGCGCTGATGAGAAAAAAAAATATGCTCAGCCTGGTATTCAAATTGACACCACGACCAACAGCGAATTGTTCAACTGGATTTACCAAGCGCGTATTGTAACCAAAAATCTTCACAACAAGGAATTGAGGTTTGCGATCAAAGGCGATTCGCACGAGCTGTATCCTGAAATTTCACACGTAATCGATGTGCTCCAAAAACAGGCAGTCAATAAGTTTAGTTTAATAACAGCATTAAATCAAGGTAAGTAAGCATGGCAGAATTAGACACCTCCGGGGGCGGAGGGAAAAAAGGCGGAAAGGTAAGAAGTAAGAAAGCGTCTACACGTATCGATCTTACAGCAATGGTTGACCTTGCATTCTTACTGATCACATTCTTCATTATGGCCACTACCCTTGCCAAACCCAAGGCAATGGATACATATTGGCCTGATAAAACTAAAAAGGACGTACAATTACCGGTACCTGAATCAAGGACTATGACCGTGTTGTTAGGTAACAACCATTCTATAGAATGGTATGTTGGGCCGCCGGGAAAAAGTGCACCTACGGTTGACCATTTTACCAAAACAGGCATACGTAAATCACTTATTGATAAAAGCAAGGAAATTGAAGCAACACATGCCGGTCCGGATAATTATATGATCGTATTGATCAAGGTAAGCGATAAGGCTACTTACAAAGATTTTGTGAATATATTTGACGAAATTTCTATTACCGGGATAAAAAGTTACGCTGTTGTTGCAATCACCCCCCCAGAAGTGGAATTGCTCAAAAAGGATGGTAATTACTAAAAATAAAAGTTATTAAATAACGTTAAAAATTAAAAGCCAGACAAGATGTTAGGATCAAAGTTAGACATACTTAAACCGGAATGGCTTGATGTCGTTTTTGTCGACAGAAATAAAGCATATGGGGCTTATGACTTAAGAAAGCAGAACCCTAAAAATACGAGCAAGGCCTTAGTGATAGGCATTGTACTATTTGTGTTTATATTGTCATTCCAGACTATCCTCAACTTTATCGAGGGCTTTATTCCAAAAGCTACTGAGAAGGTGAAGATAACTAACGTGGTTTTACTGCCACCACCACCATTAGATAAAACAAAACCGCCTCCGCCACCTCCTGAACCACCAAAACCGAAGGTTGACCAGGTGAAATTCCCTCCACCGGTAGTAAAACCGGATAACGAGGTGAAAGAACAACCACCAACCGTAAAGGAACTGGAAGTTGCTGACCCGGGTCAGAAAACTCAAAAGGGTGACCCTAATGCCGAAATCAAGATCGATGAGCCTGTAGGTAATTCGGACGTGAAACAGGTAACTGAGGAAGACCCGAACAAGATCTTTACAGCGGTTGAGCAGGAGCCTTCATATCCGGGTGGTTTAGAAAAATTCTACCAATACCTCGGTAAAAACATACACTACCCCGCTGTTGCGAAAGAGAATAATGTGCAGGGGAAAGTATTTTTAACCTTTGTGGTTGAAAGAGACGGATCGCTGACGGATATTAAGGTAATACGTGGAATAGGTAGTGGTTGCGATGAGGAAGCTGTGCGCGTATTGAAAGCTACTCCAAAATGGAAACCAGGGATACAAAATGGCCGTCCTGTTCGTGTACAATACAATGTACCGATCACCTTTACTTTAACAACTGAAGATCAATAGGATATAAATGCCCTATAAATTCGACTCAAAGCAAAAATCGCTCAAAAGGCGGTTTTTGCTTATTTTGGGCATCGCCACCCTTATCGCCTGCCTTTGCTTTGGTTTGATGATCATGTTTTATGATCCGCTTATTGAAAAGCTGGATATGTCTAAGATAGAAAGGTTAGCGCTTGGCGCTTTGTTATTGTTGTACAGTGTATTAAGATTTTCCCGTTTGTTTAAAAGGGATCCCCTGGATGAAGAATAGAGTCACATTACCAGTTTTATGTTTGCTCGTGCTGTTTACTCTCCAAACCTGTAAGCAAAACAAACCAATGAATTATAATGATACGCGTGATTCAGGTGAGGCACTTTTTGTTTCCGACGAGTCATTCGCTCCCATATTGGATCAGGAATTATACATATTTAAAAATGATAATCCCAAGGCTAATCCATCAGTGGTTTATAAATCGGAGAATGAGGCCGTTAGAATGTTAACAAGCGATAGTTCGAGGTTTGGTTTTTTGTCAAGGGATTTAACAGTTGACGAGCGAAATGCAATAAAAGCACATAATTTGTCGGTCTCGGTTAAAAAATTTGCTGTCGATGCAATTGCAATAATTGCGAATAATGCGTCGGCAGATTCTGCAATTACCGTTGGCGATATAAAAAAAATGCTTTCCGGACAGACTAAAACCGATAGAAGTATCGTTTTTGATAATCCGAACTCAAGTTTGGTAAGGTATCTTAAAGAGTTTACCGGGCAAACTGATTTTAAGCAGAAGAATATTTATGCGTTAAAATCAAGTAAGGAGGTGATAAATTTTGTCAGCAAACATCCGGATGCTATTGGTATTACCGGATTTAGCTGGATAAACGATCCTGACCCTGATTATGCCGGGGCAGCTAAAGGAGTTAAAATTTTAGCCATCAGGGACGAGAATAGTAAAACGGCACCTGCGGCATATTTCAGGCCCTCGCAAGAAACACTTTATTTAAAACAATACCCCCTGTTAAGATATTTATATATTGTGAATTGTACCGGGCGAAACGGACTCGGATATGGCTTTGAGCACTTTATTGCGAGCGATAAGGGCCAACGCATTATTTTGCGGTCAGGTTTGTTACCGATAGATATCCCGGAAAGAAATATTATGATTCATAGTAATAAACTTTAATATTGCATTACGGTTATAAACAAATATTAAACCTTTATTTGAATCGTTAATCAATGATAAAAAGATGCATCTTTATATACTAAATTGAAAAACAATAAATTTTAATATCATAAAATGAAACAATGGGCAGCCGTTTAAGTGCGGCAGCTCTTGATCGCACATAACCACTTAAAACTAACGAACAAGATGAAAATTATCAGTAAAATAGCTGCAGCCGGATTAGGCTTGGTATTCGTAGCCCCGTCAGCTTTTGGACAAAGCCTTGCCGATGCTAAGAAAGCTATTGATGCCGAGCAGTTCCAGAAAGCTAAGTCAATGCTTAAAAATTTGGTGGTTACCCAATCAACCAAAGATGAAAATTACTTTTACCTGGGTTGGGTGTACATCAAACAGGACTACCCCGATTCTGCTAAATCGGTTTTTCAAAAAGGATTGAATGTTAATCCGAATTCAGCATTGAACCATGTGGGCTTGGGAATTGTTGCAAAGATGGATAAGGATCAGTCCGGCGCTTCTTCCCAGTTTGCTCAGGCTACTACCATGGCCGGTAAAGACAGTAAACCTTACGTATACATGGGTAAAGGTTACTTATTACCTGATGCTAGTGGCAAAGTTTTACCTGCGAATGCTACTGCTGCACTCGATATATTAAATAAAGGTAACGTTGCCAGCGCGGTGAAAAGTAAAGATAAGAATGCTGTTGTACAGTCAAATGATCCTGAATTATTTATTGCCATGGGTGATGCAGATCGTGTATTGTTAAAGAGCAATGAGGCCTACACCAGCCTTTCAACGGCCTTAACCCTTGATCCAAGATCAGCTGCTGCCGATGTAGGCTTAGGTGTGTTATGGAAATATGCTGATAACTTTGAAGATGCCGAAAAACAATTTCAGGCAGCCTTAGCTATTGACCCTAATTACGGCCCTGCTTATCGCGAATGGGCCGAAACAGACCTGCGCTGGGCACAAAGCAACCCAAGCATGGCTTCGAAAAAAGTAAAAGAAGCTGCAGAGCAGTATAAGAAATATATCAGCTTAACAGATAGCTCACCGGAATCTCAAATGCGTTATGCAGACTTTTTAATTAATGCGGGAGATTACCAAACTTTGCAACAAGTAACGGCAGATTTAACTAAAAACGCAAATACAAATTTAAGGGCCTACCGGTACCAGATGTACGCAGCTTTTGAAAATAAGGATTACCCTACAGCTTTATCTGCCGGAAATACATGGGTCACTAAAGCTGATCCTAAGCGTATTATACCTCGTGACTATTTATATCTTGGTCGTGCGCAGATCAAAAGTGGCCAGGATTCGTTGGGTATACAATCCTTACACAAAGCATTAGAACTGGATACTACCCAGGTGGATGTTTACGGTGATATTGCATCGAGCCTGTATGCAAAGAAAAAATACAAACAAGCTGGCGATGCTTATTCAGTTTTTATATCAAAATCAAGGAAAGCAACTTTAAATGATTATTTGCGTGAAGGTTTCAGCTATTACTTTGCATTTGATGCTACTAAGCCAGATACAACCTTATTGACGAAAGCGGATTCTGCATTTAGTTATATACAACATAAAGCCTCACAACCCATCCCGACAGTTGCACTTTATCGCGCTTATGTTAATGACGCAAAAGATGCTGACCGTAATAATATTAAGGGCTTAGCCAAACCTTACTATGAACAGTACATTGCTTTAATTACAGCTAAGGCAACACCTACTGATGATGAAAAGAAGAATTTAGCTAATGCTTATGTTTATTTAGGTACTTTTTATGAGTATAAAGAAAAAGACCAGGCAAAGGCGGCTGAAAATTTTGGTAAAGCACGTGACGCTGATCCAACCAATAAGGCAGTGCTTGATTACTTTAAACGCAAAGGCGGCGGTAAAAGCAAATAAATTATAAAAATCAGAAGCCTCCCGTAATCGGGGGGCTTTTTTTGTTTATTATTATTTATCCATTACTATATTTGCACCATGGAAGTACAAAGTATGCCTGTGAATTATTTGCCCATCATTTTTCAAATGTTAGTGGCAGTTGGTTTTGTGGTTACCACCATGTTTGTAACACATAAAATTGGCCCTAAGCGTGTTACCAGCGATAAGCTGACCCCGTTTGAGTCGGGTATCGAGGTAATTGGTAACGCCCGTACGCCAATGTCTGTTAAATACTTCCTGGTGGCAATACTGTTCGTGTTGTTCGATGTGGAAGTGATATTTATGTATCCCTGGGCCGTTAATTTCAGGGAGCTGGGCAAAGAAGGTATGGTAGAGATGTTCATCTTTATGGGTACGCTATTGCTGGGCTTTATTTACGTCATTAAAAAAGGCGCTTTGGATTGGGATTAAGCCCCACCCAACCCTCCCCGGTAGGGAGGACTTTTTTAAAGTCTCCCCTGCCGGGGGAGATTTAGAGGGGGCTGCTGATTTGTTTAGATTAATTCTAAATACAGTATCCTATCGTTCTGGTGTACATTTTACAACGTTATAATTAGTAAGTTTGTACTCGTTATCCTATAGTGGTAATGGGTTATTCTATTTACATAGATCATGAGTGAAATTCAAATAGTTGAAGCTCCTCCAGGTG
>DATHLW010000369.1:0-2494 GCA_035487675.1 Mucilaginibacter sp.
CCGAATAAGTGTGCAAACACAAGTTCCGCTACCGATAAAGATGAAGACGCAGGCGTATTGTAAACGCCGACGCCTTTTTCCTTGGCGTATTCTACATCGATATTATCTACACCTACCCCGCCGCGGCCTATCAGTTTTAAGTTAGGGCAGGCGTCAATTAATGCTTTACGCACTTTGGTTGCACTGCGCACAGTAATGGCATCATATGCCTGCAATTTCACAGGCAACTCATCCTGTGGTATGTTGTTAGTATCTACTTCAAATCCGGCATCTTCCAGCATTTTTTTGCCTATCGGGTCGATACCGTCGTTAGCTAATATTTTGATCATGGTTTTTATAGTGATTAGTTAACCGGTGATCAGGTATCAGTAATTAAATATCACACAACAAAATGCCTGATAACTGGTAACTGATAACCGATTACTTATAAACAAATTATTTATTCTTTTCCTGGAATTCCTGCATAGCGTCGATCAGCACGTGTACGCTGGTGATTGGCAATGCATTGTAAATTGATGCTCTGAAACCGCCAACACTTCTGTGGCCCTTAATGCCAACAATTTCTTTTTCTTCGCAATATTTCAGGAATGGCTTTTCGTGCTCAGGGTTTTCAACCACAAAGCAAACATTCATATGCGAACGGTCTTCAACAGCGCAAACCCCTTTAAATAATGGGTTGCGGTCTATTTCCGTATACAAAGCTCTTGCTTTGGCGTCATTTTCCTTTTCTATGACCTCAACACCGCCTTTAGATTTTAACCAATGCAGGGTAAGCATGGATACTAAAATTGCAAATGTCGGCGGCGTATTGTACATCGATCCACCTTCAATTTGTGTCTGGTAATTAAACATTGAAGGTATCTTACGGCCGGTTTTTCCCAATAGTGAATCCTTTACAATAACCAGTGTAACACCTGCGGGACCCATATTTTTTTGTGCACCGGCATAGATCAAACCAAAATCTGCCACATTCACCTTACGGCTGAAAATATCTGATGACATATCGCAAACTACAGGTATAGGCGATTTAAAGAATTGCTGCAGCTGTGTACCGTAAATAGTATTGTTTGATGTAATATGCAGGTAAGCAGCATCCTTAGGGATCTCAAAATCTTTAGGGATGTAGGTGTAATTGGTTTCTTTAGATGAAGCGACAACAACGGTCTCACCAAAATACTTTGCTTCCTTTAGTGCTTTACTGGCCCATACACCTGTGTCAAGATAAGCAGCCTTACCACCCTCGGGCAATAAATTATATGGAGCCAAAGCAAATTGCGTACTGGCACCCCCTTGTAAAAATAATACCGAGTAACCTTCGGGAACTTCAAAAAGTTCTTTCACCAGTTTTACAGCCTCATCCAGAACAGCTTCAAATTCAGGAGCACGATGCGATATCTCTAATATCGATAATCCTGTTCCATTGAAATTTAAAACTGCCTCAGCGGCTTGTTTAAATACCTCGTGCGGTAAAATGCCTGGTCCGGCACCGAAATTGTGTTTCATATTATTTTTTTGATTTAAAATAATTTAATGGCATAATTGCCAACTTTATATTTGGTTGGGTCAAAGTTAATAAATTTGGTAATGATCACGGAGATTATTTGCAATTTTTTTATCATATTTATCAATTTACTCACCATCCTAAATTGACATAATATTAAAAAAATAATTTTAACCCAGTATTAAGCAGGCTAATTATCACTATGATAATTTATAGGGGATTTTTTAAATTTTTGATAGCCTGAAGCTGGTCAGCAGCCGAGAAGACTGAATTACCTGCCACAAAAACATTTGCTCCTGCACCGATCAATTGCTTTACGTTTTGTTCGCCAACTCCCCCGTCAACTTCAATATACAGGTTCGGGTTGCGCAACGAACTTAAGGATTTCAGATCATGCAGTTTCTTATAAGTGTTACTGATAAATTTCTGCCCCCCAAAGCCCGGATTAACCGACATGATCAGTACCAGGTCAAGGTCCTCAATAATATCATCTAAAAAGGCAACTGGTGTATGAGGGTTCAAAGCCACTCCGGCACGACAGCCCAACTCCTTAATACCTTGTATTGTGCGGTGCAAATGTGTACAGGCTTCAAAATGAACAGTGATGCTGTCAGCACCTTTCTCTTTAAATTCTTTGATATATCGATCTGGGTCAACGATCATCAAATGTACATCCAGAGGCTTTTTAGCGTGTTTTTTCACCGCTTCCATTACCGGAAAGCCAAAAGAGATATTGGGGACAAACATGCCATCCATCACATCTACATGGATCCAATCAGCCTCACTCCTGTTCAGCATTTCAATATCGCGCTGAAGGTTGCCAAAATCAGATGCTAAAATGGATGGTGCTACAAGGTGATTCATGGGCCGAATATAGTAATTAGTGATTGGAGATCGGTGATCCGTTATTCAAAAATTTGAATGATCAAAGGATTTTGACAATAGCCAATCATACCGATCACTAATTAACTGATAACTGGTCATTAAACAACC
>DATHLW010000370.1:0-6980 GCA_035487675.1 Mucilaginibacter sp.
CATGCAGGTGCCCATTCATGGCCTGGTACCCATGCCCAGCCATAATAATCGTCATAAAACCAGCGGCCATAGTGAAATGGCGCCCAGCCCCAGATATAGTTTGATACCCATGTCCAGCCGTAGTCGCTGTATACCCAGTAACCATTAGTGGCATATGGCCTGAAATCGGGCCCGGCATCCGGAACCCACACATAGCCATAATCAGGATAATTTACCCAGGTACCATAAGGTGCCAGTTCGTCATAAAATACCTGGTCGGTTTGATAATTTGTATTATCAAAATTGTCGGTGTATACCGGTTGTGGCTGGGGCGGGGGCGAATATGCTGTAGTTTGCAGCATTGCCGAGCAGCCTGCCAGTGATATGACAGCCGGTAATACTATATATAATATCTTTTTCATGATTGTAAATGCTAAAGTATTCTTATACAATTTATAAGTATGACAATTACAGTTTCAATAAGTTTAAACTTGATCCCAACAATATTAATAAGATATTTTAATATATAATTCGGGGCTTGATATTTACTTACAGAAAATGAAAAAGCCATATAGTATATTACTACATAGCTTTATGAATATCAATATGATAGGCTATAACCAGCTTTAAGTTTATCGCCATGCGCCAATGATAGTGCCCATCAGCGTTAATGAAACGATGCTGTATCCGCCATTAATAAAAATGTGCCGCCAGCTTTTTAGTTCGAATAAACTGTGGGTGGCAATTGCGCAAAATGTCCAGATTCCGGCAAGGAAACCGGCAGTTGCACCCCATGCTAAATCCGTTTTTGCATCAGCCAGGAACATAGCCAGGTTAACAGCCATAAGCAAGGAAAAAATTGCTGTAAAGCCAAATATCTTGCCCTTGTTGCCTGATTTAATTTGTTCTTCGGTAAGATTGCTGTCTGCCATCCAGGCATTACCAAAAAGCTGACGTGAGTACCAAATGCCGCCAACTGCAAATGCAGAGAGGCCGGCAACAATAACTGCCAGCCAGTTGATCAGGGAAAAGTTCATTTGTTTAAAGGTTTAATTTAAGTTTAAATAAATCTATGAAAATTATTTAAACTATTGAACCTTATAACGATAGACATAACGCCCGATATTACCGTCTTTGTCAATTCCTTCAATAATGGCTTTATAAGTACCTGCCCCGTCCGAATTAAAGAATTCAAATGAACCAGCTCCTGCTTTATCCGTTGCTATAGTTGGGTTCCAGTATATAGTGCTGCGATAATCCCCCCCCGTTGATGTGCCTGACGTGTTATCATATTTTGGTGAATAAAACACCCGCGTTGTATTGTACCCGCCGGGTATAAACTCTACTTCGTTGTTCTTGGGCAGCAATTCCAGTAATTGTTCCTTGGAGATCTTTTCACCTTTAGGTATTTTTTTAGTGTTGACAACCAATACCCCGCTTGTACCTGTGGTTCTGTTGATGCTGCTAAGCCCGTCACTATTAAATATTTCCACAGATTCAACCATGTTTGGGTCAACATTCAGAAGGTAGTTGTAATCAACCGGCATCCCATTTACATAATAGGCTATCGGCACCCGTTTGCCGTTATTATACTCTCGTGTAATGTAAAAGTTGTTGTTATCAAAGGTCAGGCCAAGCGCTGCAGATATCAGGCAGTCTGTGAAAAAGTTGCATCCTTTAAAAGTTGAGCCTTGTATAGTATGATCGGCTAACATGCTCAAACCGCTCAGCGCACCGTAATCTGTATGGTCGGGTTTTTTAACAGCCGATTTTGACTTGATCTCTACCGCCTGAAGTGTTCGCGGGACATTAAACTGTCTTTTCGTATTATCCAGGTAAGGGCGTAAGGTGCTGTCAATATTGGTTATCTCGCCGGCAATGTTAATATATTGTGTTGACGGCGGCGCAACCAAAGGATCTATCGTAAGCATCAGGCTATTGCTGTTTGCGTTGTCGCGGGCGCTTATTTTTACTTTTGATGTGTCAGAAATAATCACGTTTAAGAACCTGAAGCCACCATTGGCATCGGTTACCGTTTGTGTTGAATAGGCTTTGTCAGGTATAAATAAACGTATATTCCCTTTTGCTATCGGTAAACCTGTATTATTTCTGAGTATGCCCGATATTTCTATACCTTGTTCCGGTAGGAACGTAATAGGAGGGTTTTTATCTGCCAATAGGTTTTTATATGAAAAACGGCGATATCCTTGTGTCAGCATCAGCACATCGAGATCGGTCGCAGTTTTTTCGTCGTGATGATTAAAATAATAGCCCGGTTTTTCGATAAAGCCCCTTAAATCGGACGTTAACAGCAAATAGCTTAATATACTAGGTGCATCATCATCGTCTGATGGCACAATCGACTCATTGATCACAGCGACAGAAAAAATACCTTCAGCAGGCAATGCCTTATTTTTGGCCGATACCAATACCCGTATCTTTTGCCTGCGTGAATAGCTTGAAAGGTCAGTTTTCATCGCGAGATTTAACTGGTCGTTATTCTGAATAAAAACTATTCGTTCGCTTAACGGCGAGCCTTTTGATGAGAAAAGAGTAACCTGTAAAATCCCGGTAGGGAACTTGTTTTTAGCTATAGTTGCTGTATAGATATTGTTTCTTAATACCGTTTGAGCTGCATAACATACTGCACCGCCGCTTTGCGCCATTACATAAAAGGTTTTGCTCTGGTTTTTCTGAAAAAAACCTTCATTGGCAGCGATCTTAACACTTAAACTATCCGGGTTGTTATTGTTTACAGACACATTAATACCTTCTGCACGCACATTAGGCAAATCAAAGCTACTTTGTGACCCATCTGCAAAAGTGAAGTTAGCTTTATAGGTTTTGCCATTTTCGGGTGTCAGGGCAAATACGCCCATTCCCAAATGTTGCGAGCTCAGATCAGCTACCACGGTGCCGGTGTTATCAACAATAGTTCCTTTGGAGTCGATGCCCAGACCGTTAGGTTTTAATGCTTTGAAGGCTACCCTTGAACGTATCCCATTGATAAGGTACCCTCCTTCGGGGAAAAATTGAACATCAATAGTTGGCTGTGTTAACTGTATGGGGAAAGCTTTGGTGATTTTTTTGTCCGCCAGTTCCAGGTCGGTGCTGATGGTGCTTGCGTTTAATTCAGCAGGTTTTTCACTTGTAAAACTTATGTTCAGCACGCCATTCTGATTGGTTTCACCTTTTCCCTTGCTTATGGTTCCATCGTCATTAAGTGCTTTCCAGCTTACTTTTTTATTGGCGTATGGGTTGCCATCCTGGTCTTTGTAAACTATCTCAGCATTTATTTTGTCCAGCTTTTCTGATATGGAGTTCTTAAAAGTAATATGCGGCAATATCTGGCCCACATCATTACTGCCGATAGTAATAGTCCTGTTAAAAAAGTAGGCCTGGTCAGAGTTTCGCATCCATCTGGTATAAGCCCTCACGTGAAAGTTTCCTCGTTTTGCGAAATCGGGCGTCAAGGTTAAATACCCGTTAGCCGTACCATTTACCAATTGCAGCTTCATTTCCCTCAGCAGTTGCCCTTCATTGGTAAAGTCGATATATAATATTTTACTTAATGCAGAAAGCAGATGCTGATCAATGGTAACGTATGCCTTAAACCAGATCGTGTCGTTTACCGCATAATAGGGTTTATCAAAATGGATGTAAACTTTTTCGGTAGGGTGGTCGTTAGTCAGTTTTTGGGTTTTTGCAATAATGGTAGTTAAAGGGATACTATCGCGCTGCGCAAAGGCCGAAAAATGCATGATAGTGAGGGATGTTAACAGAACAAGTAAAAATTTTCTTAAATTCATCAAATTTGGTGTATCAAAGGTACCGGCTAAATATAGCTATTTCATACAATAGGCCATGTGATAAGGCCGGAGGTTTAACATTTTTTTACATTTAATACGGATAACAGTACGGTAGACCTAACGTATACTGCAAAAATAAAGTGCAGATGTAGTAGAGATGTTACGTCGGGTATTTTAAACAAATGAAAAAGAAGAAAGAGAAGATATATTTCAACGATCAGTGGTACGAAATGACCGCCCACCTGAAGACTTTTATAGAGAATGGCGATCAGGAGGAACTACATCTTTTTCGGGTTCAGGTGAAAAAGCTGCGGGCAATGCTCGAACTTTTAGATACCAATTCAATAAAACATCCCTTATCAAAAGATTTTAAACCGGTAAAGAAAATATTCAAACATTGCGGCGAGATACGTAATGCTTTTATCAACCTGCAATATGGCCAGCGGTTTCAATTTAAGAATGAAGATTTTTTTATGAATCATTTGCATGAGATAGAAAAAGGTACAAATGAGGTTAAAGAACTTGGTAAGCAATATCTGAAGATTATAAAAGACGTCTATAGTGATATTGGTGATGACCTTGAATCAGTGAATAACCGGGCTATTGTCCAGTTTTACAAGACCAGGCTGTACAATATTGCAGCATCGCTGGAGAATCTTCAATTTAATGATGAATTGCATGCCACCCGCAAGCAAATCAAAACGTTACTATACAACCGAAAAATAGCTCATGACGCGCTGGACGGCAAATTACAGATCAGCAACGATTACCTGGATAAATTGCAGGCGCTAATAGGCGACTGGCACGATAATATGCTGGCGTTGGAGTTGTTCTCGTCGGCAGGGTTTAACTCTAAACCGGTTATCAGTAAGATCAAAAGCCAGAATACCAGGTTAAAAAGATCGATTACCGCCCTTGCGCATGATTTTGAAAGAAAAGCTACTTTAGCAGGGCAGTTAAGCATGCATTAAACAGGGATAATGGGCCTCGAAATTGAACGTAAATTTTTAGTCGACCATAAAAAATGGGATCAGGTTGAAAAGCCCGAAGGTGTGCATTACCGCCAGGGTTATATGCTGCGCGACGGTCAGCAAACTATTCGTGTAAGGATATCTGACACAAAGGGTTATCTGAATTTAAAAAGCAAAATATCGGGACTAACCCGCAAAGAATATGAGTATGAAATACCGTTGCAGGATGGTATCGAAATCTTGAATGCTTTCACCACAAGCGGTACGGAAAAAATACGTTATAACATCCAGTTCGGAGGTAAATTATGGGAAGTGGATGTGTTTTTAAGTGATAATGCCGGGCTGATAGTAGCCGAAATTGAATTGAAAAGCGAAAGCGAAGAATTTGAAAAGCCCGATTGGGTAACCAACGAGGTAACTTACGACGGGCGATACACTAACGCGAGCTTATCAGCTAATCCTTACAAAGATTGGCAAGTGTAATAATTTGGTTATCTTTTATAAATCCTTACACAATTTTCTATCTTCATTTCGTAAACCAAATCCCTCCTTAGTATGAAAGCTATTTTGTTCTTCGCCCTGTTTTTTGTTTGCGGATATGCATTTGCCCAGAATGTCCCTGCCCGTTGGGACGAGCTCACTGCAAGTGATTTTCCGGCTGCATTAGATAAATCGTCCCAAACCTGTATACTGCCATTTGGCATACTAGAAAAACATGGGCCGCATTCGCCCATCGGTACCGACCTGATCCATGTTCGTGAATGGGCTGCAAGAGCCACCAAACAGGAATATGCTGTGGTGTTTCCGGATTATTTTTATGGTCAGATAAACGAAGCAAAACAACAATTAGGGACATTTGCCTTACCAAGCAGAGTGATCTACGATCTGCTGGAAGCAACCTGTGATGAAATAGCCCGCAACGGGTTTAAGAAGATAGTGATATTAAATGGCCATGGCGGTAACCCAGAGTTTATCCGCTTTTTTATGCAGTCGTTTTTAAACAAAAGGCATAATTATGTGATCTATTTTTATACACCTGAAAATAATGACCAGGAATATGCCAAACAATACCGCCAGATGCATAAATCGGATATGAAAACAGATCAGCATGCAGGCGAGAGCGAAACATCTATATTGCTTTATTACCGACCCGATCTGATGCGGATGGACAGGGCGACGCAACAATCCGGCGCAGATCAGAAAAGATTAAATATTCCGGGTTTGTACACGCCCATCTGGTGGTATGCATCGTATCCAAACCACTATGCCGGCGAAGGGGACAAGGCCACTACTGAGTTTGGCAAGTTCATCACCGATCATGAGATCGCTTCATTTATTAAAGCTTTAAAAGAAGTTAAAGCGGATGATACCACTTTGAAACTACAAAATGAGTTTTACGACAGGGTGGATAATCTGAATAAATAACTAATCAGTAAGACTTGAGGCTGTCTCAAAAGTGTATGAATAGAATTAAAGACAATATAATATTTTGCACTCTGTGAACTTTGTGACCTTCTTAGTGCTCTCCGTAGTAAAATTAACCACAGAGGACGCAAAGATTTGCACAGAGAGCCACAAAGAAATAGTAATCCAAAATATAACTTTCTCTTGTCTATACAATTTTCACTTTTGAGACGGCCTCAAGTTTCTATAATTTTTAACCAACAGGCAACCTTTTTTCATAATAACGCGTGTTCACTGTGTAATATTAATACAGTAAATACATTTTTATGAAAATTAAAATCATTTCTTTAAGCCTGGTAATTATATCAGGTCTCTTTTTGTTGGCAAGTTGCGGTAAGAGCTCTAACAATTCTACTAATCCCACATCAACCGGGACAACACCTGTGGCTGCGGCCTCAGTCAGTATAGAGAATTTTGCATTTTCGCCCGCCGTTGTGCACCTAAAGCTTGGGGGTACAGTTACCTGGACAAACAAGGACGCCACAGCACATACTGCTACCGACCTTGGTGGTAGCTTTGATAGCGGCAGTCTGGCAACGGACAAGACGTTCACACAAACCTTTGTTACAGCTGGTACATTCACTTACCATTGCAGCATACACTCTATGATGCCTAATGCTACTGTGGTAGTAGGAAATTAAAGAAAGGCTGATCACAAATAAGCCCTGCAATCGTCTTGATTGCAGGGCTTATTATTTGTACCAAAGCATCACAGATGCCAGCGGTATGATCAGCAGGATTGATTACCAGCCGATAC
>DATHLW010000371.1:0-3310 GCA_035487675.1 Mucilaginibacter sp.
GACGGACGCATTCAGGGCTTCTTCGTTCAACCCCTGGATAAACATTAGCTGGATGATTACTGGGAAGTCCGTATCGGGATCTGAAATATTGGCAAAAGACAACCGTTTGACCCGGGACCAAGCGCTTAAATTATTTACAGTAGGACCCGCATGGTTCGAGCAACAGGAAAATGAGAATGGCAGGATTGTTCCGGGATACCTGGCAGATTTTGCTTTACTGAATAAGGACTTCTTTACCATACAGGATGACGAAATAAAATCGGTTACTTCTGTATTAACGATCGTAGATGGTAGGGTTGTATATGGCGCTCAAGAATACAGCAACCTGTCTCCGAAATTGCCCGAAACGATTCCTGCCTGGTCACCTGTAAAGTATTTCGGCGGTTATTATAATTCGAAGTAACAACTAAAATCACAGATAGTTAAATGCTGGGTTATAAGTCATTTCTAAAAGTATTAATACATCGGCAAACTTTTTAATTGAATAGTATGACAACAAAAATTGAGTTAGTCACCGGCGGAAGCCGCGGACTTGGAAAAAAAATGGCACTTGCCGCTAAGGGCACACTGTTACTTGTTGCAGCTATTGTATTGGCTGCAACAAGTTTCGGGCAAACAATGTGGACAACAGATAAGAATCACGCACAACTTCATTTTTCTGTCTTTCATTATGGTATTGCTCACATAGAGGGGATATTCAAGGAGTTCACAGTAACCTTGACATCGGAAAAGGACGATTTTTCGGGCGCACAGGTAGAAATGGTCGCCCAGGTAACTTCTATAAACACCCAGATGGAAATGCGGGACAACGACCTGAGGAGCAGAAGTTGGTTTGATGCAGAACAGTTCCCCGTAATAACCTTCAAAAGCACTTCTTTTAAAAAGGTAATGGGAAAGAACTACCGGCTTGCGGGAAATATCTCTTTACATGGGGAAACTATACCTATTGTATTCAATGTTGTATTCAACGGGTGGGCCGTTACCAGGACCCAAAGGAAAACAGCCGGATTCACAGTAACGGGAAAGGTGAAAAGAAGTGATTTTAATTTAGGAGGCACTCCCATTGAAACGGGTATAAGTAACGAAATAGAGGTATGGGCAAATGTTGAAATTGGTAAAAATTAAATCGAAAACTTGTTAAAGATTTTAAAGTTGGGTGGGGTGTCATTTTTGGGTTTTACCTGGGCTGATGCGCAAAGTAAGCTCAAGGAAAATGCAGCAATATAGTGCAGTATATTTTTCATGATGAGTTGCCTTCAAAGCGTTGAAAGTGTAATTTGAAACTGATGTTTCCGGTAGTTTAGTTTATGCTAAAATGTTGTTTATCACATTGAGTTCCTCGGCGGAAAATGAAATATTTTCGAGACACTTAATAGAGTCAGTGACCTGTTCAGGTTTACTTACACCAATCAGTACAGAAGTAATGCGGTCATCTTTTAATATCCACGACAGTGCCATTTGTGCCAGGTTTTGGCCGCGGTTAAGGGCCAGTTCATTGAGTTTAATTACTTTGGCAATTTTTTCGGGGGTAATTGCGTCTTCCTCGATGGCACCGTTCCCGCGATGGCTTGCGGCCCTCGAGCCCTTTGGTATGCCCTTTAAATATTTATTGGATAAAAGTCCTTGCGCAAGGGGCGAAAACGGTATGCAGCCTACCCCCTTTTCGCCCAATACATCCAGCAAGCCGCCTTCTACCCAACGATCGAACATGGAATATTTTGGTTGATGTATCAGGCAGGGCGTTCCGAGTTGGTTCAAAACCGCAATAGCGGCTTCAGTTTCCGATGCGCTATAGCTTGAAATGCCCACATATAAGGCCTTTCCCCTGCGTACAATCAAATCAAGGGCGCCCATCGTTTCTTCCAGTGGTGTTTCGGGATCAGGACGGTGGTGATAAAATATATCTACATAATCCAATCCCATGCGTTTTAAGCTTTGATCCAAGCTGGCTACCAGGTATTTTTTAGAACCCCAATCGCCGTAAGGCCCTTCCCACATTCCCCATCCCGCTTTGGTAGAGATAATCAACTCATCGCGGTAGCTCTTAAAGTCATCTTTAAAAATTTTACCGAAAGTTTCCTCAGCCGAGCCTGCTGGTGGACCATAATTGTTGGCCAGGTCAAAATGCGTTATGCCGCTATCAAAGGCCAGCTTTAAAATTGTACGCGCATTTTCCAGGCTGTCAATAGCCCCGAAATTGTGCCATAGGCCGAGGGATACAGCAGGGAGCATTAAACCGCTTTTGCCGCAACGGCGATAAGGCATGCTTTTGTATCGGTTGGGTTTGGGTAGGTAAGACATAATGTTAAGTTTTGAAGGTGATTAATTATTGCCAATAGCTTTCTCAAGCGCTTTTGCCATTATTTCCAGGTCAGCTATACCCCGGAAGCCGCTAAACCCAACGTAAAGCTTTGATCCATCAGGCAGGGTAAGAGGCTGGCCGCCTTGCCATCCTATTAAATCCGGGGCCTCTATACCATTGCCATTTTCTTCAACAAGCCCGTTAAAAACCATTTTTTCGTATTCGCCGGTTTTAACGCCTGTCAGCCAAACCTGGCTCGCCTTTGTCCATGCAACCTTATAGGATTGCCTTTGGCGGGGTTTGTTTGTTCCAAGCATCCTGCCAAACACCATCCCATTGTCAGCTATGATGCACACTGCCACGTTACCGTTCGCAATGTTCCTATCTTCAGGGTTTTGCATGTAAACCGGTATAAGGTTTTCGATTTCGGCAAACATCTTACTAATAATTGCCTCCAGTTTTTGATTTTCCATTTATTGAGTATAAAGTAATTTTAGGTATGATTGCCGCCCCCGTTGGCCTGGCATTAATTGATGCTGTAAAATTGGACCTACTTTATGTAAAATCCATTGAACTGGGACAAGAAATTAAAAAACCAATGTTTGATAATATAAACGCATATGTTTTAAAGTCTGTAAACCTATCCGCCGGGGAATTGGAATATTTTAATTCAATACTGCAGCACAAGATAATACCCAAAAAAACAATGCTGTTGCAGGCCGGCAATATTTGCAAGTTTGAGGCGTACGTGATCAAGGGCTGCATACGAGAATATTATATTGACAGCCGTGGGGCGGAAGTAACACTCCAATTTGCGGTTGAAGATTGGTGGGTGAGCGATATTACCAGCTTCCAGGATCAGAAAGTAAGTAATATGTATATTGAAACATTGGAGGATTGCGAGCTTTTTATGCTTTCGCGGGAATCAAAAGAGCAGCTTTTAGCACAAGTGCCAAAACTTGAAAGGATGTTCCGTTTGATGATACAACGCCATCTTTCGGTAGTTCA
>DATHLW010000372.1:0-4606 GCA_035487675.1 Mucilaginibacter sp.
CCGCCTATTACCCTGATCTCAGAAACGCCGCTTACCTGGGACAGGAACGGTTTTACGATGAAGGTGGCTATCTGTTTTAATTCGATAGGGGATTTAGAATGGCTTTCAAGGGTATAGCCGCTTACCGGGAGGATAGATGGATTCATCTTTTCCACAGATATATTTACATCCGGAGGAAGATCATTCCTTATTTTGGCTATTTGCGATTCAATTTGTTGCTTGCTCAGATCAATATCAGCGCTCCAGCTCATGAATGCTGAAATTTCACAACTACCCCTGCTGGTGGTACTGCGTACTATCTCGAGGTCCGGTACTTGTTTAACTGCATTTTCAAGAGGTTTGGTAACCGTGATCATCATTTTATTTACCGGCTGCAGACCCTCGTCGGCAATGATCTTTATTTTGGGGAAGGTGATCTCGGGGAACAGTGAGGTCTGTAATTTGGTATAGGAATACACTCCCCCCATGATGATAAGTGCCAGAACCAGCAATAATGGCTTTCTGTGCGAGATGAAAAAATTTTCGACTTTACCGTTATCCAGCTTGATCTTGCTCATTGTTGCACAATTTTAACTTTAGCCGTATCACTCAGCCCATAATTGCCGCCTATGATGATCTTATCAGTAGCGGAGAACTTTGGCGATAATATCTCCACTTTACCACCCGATTCGATGCCTTTTGTAACCGGGACTTTGATAGCAGTAGTTGGGTTGATCAGTTTCATCACCCAAAACTCGGTTTGTGTTTCGTTTGCGAGCAGCGCCGATTTTGGCAATGAAGTAGTATTGCTCTTCTGAGATTTTACAATACGGGCTTTTGCAACCAGGTTTTCGGGAATCTGCTGATCCGAATTAAGTTTTAAGACCACTCCCTGCGTTTGCGCAGCAGTATCAACGGATGGCATGAAAGAAGCTACACGGCTGCTTACTGTTTGCCCGCCGGGTAGGGTAAGTTGAATGTTTTGACCCGATTTAACATACTGGCGTAACTCATAAGGCAGTTGCATCACAAACACAAAGCTTGAACGGTCGCTGATAGTGGCCAACGCCTCACCATCCTGCACGTAATCACCTGTCTGGTGGCTTAACTGGCTAACGTAGCCTGGCCCAGGCGATTTGATTTTGTTGACACCAGAAAATTTTAGGGTAGTATCCAGCGCATTGACGCTATTCCCAATGGCTTGGGCTTCTTTAGTTTTTATAGTGAAAAGCAATTCTCCTTTGGTTACAAAGTGGCCCGGCAGCGCGTTTGCCTGCTGAATGTAACCGTTTGCATTTGATTTGATAAAGTTTCTTTGCTGGAAAACCGATGTCGCATTCAGCTCGATATAATCTGCCAGGGAGCTTTGATCAATGGTTGTAACAGTGACCGGGGTTTGTGCTTTTACATTGGCATCGTCTTCGCCTGCGGCTTTATCATTGCCTTTGCATGAGCTAAGGCACAATGAAATTCCTGCTATAATGAACAGGTATTTAATGGCCGGGTATTTGGTAATTAGTATTTTCATGTTACCTGTTCCAGTAATTTAACTGATTGATCAATTGTAATCGGCTGATGATAGTTTGTGTTTTTAGGTTCCTTACGGTAAGGTAGTTATTTATAGCAAGTATCAAATCGGCTATTTTTACGTCGCCGGTTTGGAGCAACTGGATATCCACCTTTATAAGACTTTCTGAATATTTTATCTGATCCAGTATCTGTGGCATCAGCTTCTCATTTTCATCGATCTGCTGTTTCAGTTGTGCTATTTGTTGCCTGTACTGTGCATTAAAGAACGCTTTATAGTTTTGGCGTGTTTCTTCCTGCAAGGAGAGTTTCTTGTACTGCATCTTTCGCTGGCCACCGTCGTAAATGGGTATTGAAAGACTGAAGCCTATGCTTGTGCCAAAATTCTTCCATGCCTGACCCATAAAATCGCTGTTATAACCACCATCCGCAAAAGCGTTAACTTTTGGCTTATAGCTAAAGTCGACCTGTTGTTTGCTGTTCACCAGTTTCAGGCTGTCCAGTTTGTACTGAGTGAAAAAAATACTCGAGTTAATACCTGGCGGCATACCTGTTTCCAAATTGGGTTCTGCTAATTCCATTATGCTGGTATCGGCTACTCCGGCAAGATAATTCAGTGTAGCGTAATCATTCTTGTATACCAGGTGTGCCTGCGACAATTGCAATTGTTGTTGTTTTAATGTAACTAAAAAGGTTAAGTAATCGCTTTGGCGGTACACATTGGCCCGTGTTAGCTTTTTGAGCACATCCTCTTCAGTTGTGAGCCGGTTAACAATCTCCTGGCTGAATTTTACCTGTTGCTGGTCGCCAAAGGCAGCGATATACTGCCCCGTTATTGCTTTCTTAAGGTCCTGCTCGGATATTTTCGCAGTGTTGTTTACCGATTGTGATTGTAAGGTGATAGCCTCCACCTGTGAATTGATGTTACTCTTGCTCACAATAGCTTGGTTTACTGTCAACAAGCCATTTAAAGTATGCTCATTTGTAATAGGGGACGAATAGCCGAAGCCATTAATAGTTGGCGCATACAAGCCGCCGCTGGTTGCGTTTACCTGGGGTTTAAACCCAGCCCGCAAACGCAGGCTATCCTGTTGATTTAAAGCCACCTGATTGCGCAGGTCTTTTAGCAACGGGCTGTTACTTTTTGCAACTTCAAGGTAATGGTCCAGAGAATTGGATTGAGCCAGCGAAACAGAACAGTATAGTATAAACGGGACAACGCTGATGAGCCACTTCATTTAATGATCAATGTGGGATTGTTAGTTTTTGCTAAAGTAAAAATTAAATTCTGTAAAAATTTGGGACGCGTTATTCAAAAATTCACGATAAAAGTATGATAGGGGGCATCGTAACTATAATTTAACGTAAATTTTAAATTCTCGCAAATTTGCCTTGAAATAGTCAGCCCCAATCCACTGCCTTCCGATTCGGTCGACTTATGAAAACGGGTAAATATCTGTTCTTCCTGTAGTGTTGTGTTCTCACCGGTATTTTGAATAACAAGGGATTCCTCTGTTAGTTTGATATTTATGCTGCCACTTTTATGATTATGCCTTATGGCATTGCTAAGCAAATTGTTCAACAAAAATATCTATCAAATAAGGGCTCGTGATCAACTCCTTTTCGCCCAGATCGTAACTGACCTTTAATTCTTTGTCCAGGAATATTTCATCAAACTGCATAAGCAATTCTTCCATATGTAATTTCAGATCGATATGCTCATTGCCATCCAATAACCGGTTTTCAATTTTTACTAATAAAAGTAAGGATTGATTTAACCGGGTTAGCTTGGAAACAGAGGTATAAAGATCATTTAATAATTTACTTTGCTGCTGGCTAAAACTGTCAGTTTGTATTAATGTATCCAGTTTGGAATTGATAACAGCTATAGGAGTAAGCAACTCATGCGATGCATTCTCTGTGAAAGTTTTTAGTTCTTTGTAATCACTTTTAACTCTGGTGGACATGCTAATTATGGCCTGGTTAAGTTCTTCAAATTCATCAATGTTTGTTTTTTCTAGCGGAATATCCTTGTTATCAGTCACATTAAACAGCCGGAGGTCTTTTAGAAGATTATAGAATGGTTGCCATAAACGATTTAAGAGGAGCCTGTTAGTAATGAATAAAGTGACCAAAAGCAACAAAATAACCCCGGCTGTTATTCCAAAAATGATCTGTATCAAATCCTCCGTTTCCACTTTGGATTCCACTATCAATATTTTGTAATACTTATTGCCAACAGTTACGGAACTTATCAAGCCTCTCCCTGATTCAAACTCTTCTTCGTGCCGGTGCCGATGCCTTTTGGGGCGATCTTCATCGTCCTTTTCCCGATTGCGATACAGTGTGTTTATGAACTGGCGGGTTACGGTTCCTGGTTGCACTTCAGTAAAGGTGATCTGTTGGTCATTTGATTCAAAAACCTGGGGTAAACTATGATTCAATCGGGCATAATCAAAAATTTCATTCTCTTCAACTACCAGGTCTTTGTCTAATTGTTTAGTCAGTATAAGACTGATGGCCTGGTAGTAAATAATCCCTGTTATCAGCATCACAATAATAGTGGTGAGCAGGTTCACGCGGTTGTATCGGGTTAGAAGTTTCATTGGCTGGTAAACTTGTAGCCCATGCCATAAGCAGCCTGGATGTAATCGTTGCTGCCGGCTTCCATCAATTTTTTTCTAAGGTTTTTAATATGTGAATAGATAAAATCGAAATTATTGGCAAGGTCCATACCATCGCCCCAAAGATGCTCGGCAATGGCATTTTTCGAAACCACTTTTCCTTTGTTGGCTAAAAAGTAAAGCAGCAGGGCATATTCCTTGCGCGTAAGTTTAACGGTTTGGTCGTTGACTTTCACTGTTTTCGCCAGCAAATCGATATTGATCTCGTTAAAAACAAGCAGGTTGCTGCCATTGAATGTTTTGCGGCGGATGATGGCAGTTACGCGTGCACGTAACTCGGACAAGTGAAACGGTTTCACCAGGTAATCGTCGGCGCCAAGGTCGAGTCCCTCCAGGCGGTCATCCAGCGAGTTTTTTGCCGAAATGATCAACACTCCGTCCGTGTTGTTATTTTGTTTGAGATATTTCAATATATC
>DATHLW010000373.1:0-2570 GCA_035487675.1 Mucilaginibacter sp.
CTGCCAACTAATATTCCAGCACCACATGCGGTTTATAAGTATCCGTTTTCACCTCCGCTTTCAGCTCATGTAAAATATTGTATAATCCAAAATTAGTGCGGTTGACATAAATAAAATGCTTTACGCCGCGTGCCTGCTTAAACTCCGGCATTTTGGATACTTTTTCGCCAAAACCATACAGCTCATCAAAGAATGCCGTTTCCCCAAAATCAAAGTGATCAGTGATATACGGTTTGGCAAACAAGCCGATCATCTGACGGTACATTTTATAATAGAATTCGATCTGCGCGGGCGTATCGTCATCGTGGATCATATTCAACTGGCGGAAAGCCTTGACCGTTTCTTCTTTATTATCCATCAGGCCGGTTGAGGTAAGCGAGAAGAATGGATAATAAAAATCCTCAGGCATTTCCTTGATGCACCCAAAATCGATGATGCCTAGTTTACCGTCCGAAGTGATCATGAAATTACCCGGATGCGGGTCAGCATGTACGGCACGAAGTTCGTGCTGTTGAAAATTGTAAAAATCCCACAAAGCCTGGCCGATGCAGTTACGTAACTCCTGGGATGGGTTGGTTTGCAAAAACTCGCGCAGGTGTTTGCCTTCCAGCCAATCCATGGTAATGATTCGTTTGCTGGATAACTCAGGGTAGTATTGCGGGAACACTACATTGTTGAGAATCGAACATGCCCTAGAGAATTCAATGGAGCGGCGCACTTCCAGTTCGTAATCTGTTTCCTCAAGCAGGCGTTCTTCTACTTCCTGCATATAGATGTCCAGTTCTTTTTCGCTCATGCCGAGCATCCGGAAAGCGAATGGCTTAACCAGTTTCAGGTCGGATGAAATAGAATCCGCCACGCCGGGATACTGGATCTTTACGGCCAATTTTTTACCCTTCAGCTCGGCCTGGTGTACCTGGCCAATGGAAGCTGCATTGGATGAATGGATATTGAATTTATCAAATATCTTATCAGGTGTTTTGCCAAAATATTTTCTGAATGTCTGGACGATCAGCGGGCCCGACAAAGGTGGCGCATTATATTGCGACTGGCTAAATTTATCTACATAAGCTTGCGGTAGCAGGTTCTTATCCATACTAAGCATCTGAGCCACTTTTAGTGCGCTGCCTTTCAGTTCACTCAATGATTCATAAATATCGGAAGCATTGTCCTCGTTGAGTTCCGTTTTATCCAACTCCGGGTTGAACAGTTTTTTGGAGTAATGTTTGATATAATTACCACCTATTTTAAAACCGGTTTTTACAAACTTGGCGGATCGTTGTACTTTGCTGGTTGGTATGCTATTTTGTTCTTTATGCTGATTCTCGCTCATCTTTATCTTCTTCCTTAAATAGTGCCGCCAATTTTTGCGGTGTCAGGCTGGTATAATCATCAATTACCAGGTCAACCGGGTGCAAATCACTTGCCGGGTGCCCGGTGGTAATTCCTACAACCTTCATGCCTGCTGCGTTTGCAGCTTTAATACCGGCCAGCGAATCCTCAAACACTACACACCTTTCGGGTGGTATGTTCAGTTTTTCGGCTGCTTTTAAAAATATGTCAGGGTTCGGTTTGGGGTTACTCACCATAGAAGTGTTAACGATCTCATCAAAATCATCCCTGATCGGTATCTTATTCAAAATGAAATCAATGTCCTCTACAGTAGCCGAAGTGGCCATAGCCATTTTTACACCGTTGCTTTTTAGTCCGGAAAGGAAATTTTCAAGGCCGCCAATAGCAACGAGGTAAGGAGCATATTCCTTACGATAAAACTCTTCCTTTTCTTTAAGCAGTTCCTTTAAATCTTCTTCATCACGGTTGGCGCCAAAAAGTCTTTTCAGCGTTTCCATGATTGGGACGCCACTTATTTCGGTATAATAAGTTTGCTTGGGTAATTCACCTTTTCCATACTTTCTGAAAAGTGCCTGCCATGATTTATAGTGATAAGGCGTATTGTCGATCAGGGTGCCATCCATATCGAAAATGGCTGCCCAGGTGTAGGTTCCGTTAAACGCCAAAGCCCATTTTTTCTGTGATACCACTGTTTTTGGCTAAAAACTTGCCATACTCAAACAGGTTATCAATTGGTGAACGCTGGAACAGGTCGAAGGTAACATTGACACCTTTCTCAATGGCTTCATCTGTCTTTTCAAACCCGGTGGAATTGTCATTGATCCAGAAATGAAGCACAAAGCCAAATTGTACCCAAAGGGCATCTTTATATCTTTTACTGAAGAATTTACGATCGGATAGCTCACCCGATTCAAGTCCTTCATTTAATATTTCGGTGCAGAAATTTTCAAAAACCGTCCTCAATTCTGCAAAGACTGCCGGGGTAGTAAGTACTTTTGGCTGTTTATTCACGCTATACACGGCAAAGCTGCGCTGCTGTTTTAGCAGTTCAAAAAAAGCGTAGAAATAGCTCAGGGCCTTTTCCCGTGCCGAATATTGCGCCCAAACTTCCTGCCCCTTGATCTCAGCTAGTGTTTTTTGAGCTATACCTGCCCATATATTTTGCTCAAGAGCTTTAAATGAGCCGAAGTGAGCATAAAATTCAGCCTCGGTCATTT
>DATHLW010000374.1:0-7311 GCA_035487675.1 Mucilaginibacter sp.
AACAGCAACCTGAGGGGTGTGAACGACGCTAATCAGTTGCCAGGTACCAGGGTATTTGGTGCAGATCTTAAAGTAACATTCTAACTAAAATAAGATAAAGAGATGAAAAAATATATTTTAATCATATCAGTATTTTTTACAATCGGTATTTCCGGATGTAAAAAAGACTTTCTGAGCAAGGAGGTTAATCCCAACGCCCCTTCAGTCACCACACCGCAGCTTACCCTGGCAGGAGCTTTGGGTACCTCGGCGAGTATCGTTGTGAACGATTATCCGCAATATGGCGTTTGGGCAGGTTATTGGACTACAAGCGGTAACTATGTACCAAATCAGGATATCAATCAATACCAATTTACTAACCAAAGTTTTAATGGTGATTGGTTTAACTGGTATTCAAATCTTACCAATTACAATAACTTACAGACAGTTGCGTCAAAAGACCCTTCATTGGCAAACTTTCAGGCTATTGCCATGATCATGAAGGTGTACGGCTTTCAGCATCTGGTTGATAACTACAATGATGTACCTTATACCCAGGCATTTCAGCCACTTACTATCCTTTTCCCCGCTTATGATAAGGGTTTGGATATCTATCATGACCTGGGGAAACAATTGGATGCGGCCATTGCATTGATCAATAAAAGCGGCGCTACGGCGGCTAGTCCGGGTACTTCTGATATTGTATTTGGTACCTCTGCAAATGTTGTCCTGGAAATGAAAAATTGGAAAAAATTCGCTAATTCGCTCAAGCTGCGTTTAGCGATACGTGTAAGCAGCAAAACGCCGGGCGATGCACTGGTAACAGATCTCGCTTCAACGGCAAGCGAAGGTTATTTGGATGGAACTGTTGAGGCTGCTGCAAATCCGGGTTACAGCAATACAGCGGGCAAGCAAGCTCCATTTTATGGAACTTACGGTATTGACGCTACTGGTAACCCTACATTTGGTAATGTTTATTACAGGGCAAATGCATATAGTGTAAATACATTAACTGGTTTTAACGACCCACGGGTTGGTCAGCTATACTCATTAGTATTACCAGTTGGCGCACCAGCTACTAACCCTCCAAGCGTAGTTCATGGTAATGTTTTTGGTGATACCAAGGCAACCTTGCTAACAAATTCAAACACCAGTGGTATGGGACCGGGCCTATTGATAAGCCCAGCCCAGAATGCGGTTCTGTTCTCAGGTGCAGAGTCATTGTTTTTACAGGCTGAAGCTGCCCAGAATGCTTATATTCCCGGTACAGCGCAAACATTATATGAGAGCGGTATAACTGCATCATTTGAAGAATTGGGCCTAACGGCTGCACAGGCTGCTACATATTATGGACAAGCAATTGCTAATGTTGGCTGGGCTTCGTCGCCTAATAAGGAACAGGCTATTATTACTCAAAAATGGATAGCGTTAAATAGCTATTTTAATTTTGAAGCCTGGAATGAATACCGCAGAACTGGTTTCCCTGCTTTGCCTTCATCTATAGACCCGTCGGCTATATCAACAACTTTGCCTACAAGGATATTTTATCCCCTGTCTGAGCTAAACACTAACCCAACTAACTTAGCTAAAGAAGGAACGATAGATAAGTTTAATTCAAAAATATTTTGGGCTAAATAAATTAAAAGAAAATGAAAAAGAAATTATATTTAATAACCAGCCTCCTTCTATCAGTGGCAGTGCTTAGTTTAAGCTCATGTCTTAAAGATCCGAGGTATATAGATTTCAGCAAGGTAGGAACCTTGATTGAACTACCGCTTGCAGCCTTTACGGGATCTGGAAAACTTGCACCAGAGGCATTGCCCATTGTAAGTACTCCGCAAACTTTTAATTTAATTGTTAATGTGGCCGCACCAAAGCCTTTGTCAACCGCTTTAAAAGTGACGTTTAAGCTGGATGTCGACTCGATGACTAGATTAAATGCTAACTTACTGGCCACATTTAACAAGGATAGTACGGCTTATGTGAATGACACAACAGGTACAGTTGCTGCTCCCGCTCCGTTGATCCAGTATGCTTTGCCTCCGGATAATGCATATAGTATTCCGAGCTTGATCGTTACCATACCTGCTAATCAGCATACTGCCGGCCTCCCCATAACAGTAGTCACCTCTAATTATAGCCTGACTGCTCACTATGTTATACCATTAACTATTATAGATGCCAGCGGTCAAAAAATTAGTAATTACAGAACTATATTTTTAAATGTGCAGGCTAAAAATAAATGGGATGGTATTTATACAATAAAAGGTTTTGTTCATAGAGACGCAGATATGACTTTAGGCGGACCAATTAAGGCTGGACTTACCTCGGCATTGGCGACGACAGGTGCTAGTTCTGTTTCATTCGATCAGATTTGGGCCTCCGGTGCAGAAGCGGGCGGTATAAACTTACTTAGTTTAGCCATTGATCCTGTATCAAACGCAGTTACTATATCAAGTAATGTAAATCTTACATTGAAAAATCTACCAGGGTATAATAGTCATTATGATCCGGCTACAAAAACCTTCTATTTAGGCGTTATTTGGAATGGAGCGGATCCAAATCACAGATCAGCTATTGATACACTGACATACAAAGGCGTTAGATAATAATTGCTTTTATAAGTGTAAAGCCTCCTCAACTTAAATTGAGGAGGCTTTTTTGTTATCATGTTTATTGGATTAAATGATAATTAAGATTTGCAGTGACAATTTTGAAATATTAACTTAGCTTGTAAAAAAACCTTATGCCGATGAAAAAAACCTTATTTATCTGGTTGTTGATGATAACAACAATGCAAATAACAGTAGCGCAAACCACTACCATTACTGGCTCGGTACAAGATGAAAAGGGCAGTCCTTTACATTATGTATTTGTTGCAGATGACCAATCCCAAGATGCCGTGTACAGCGATTCATTAGGCAATTTTACCATTTCGGTACATCCGGATTCAAAGCTGAAATTTGGATTACCGGGATATAGGGATACTTTGGTCAATTTCGATCAAAAAGCGGCAAGCTTGCAAGTTGTCTTAAGATCCGGGAGTGCTGGCGGGCCAAGTGGTTCAGTAAGCACGAAAAGCACAGTTTCCGATGCTTTGGATATTGAGCGTCCAACTGAGAATGGTATAGCCGATTTACCCGGACATAAAAAAGGGAATGTTCACGGCAACAGATACTTGCTTGATGATTTTGTACATGGATATCTTATAAACACATCTGATGTATTGGTGCATAACCCGAATTATAGGTTTGACTATGATAAATTAGGCGGAGTTCTTTTGATAAGCAAGGGGGATAAGTCCATTATAGAAACAAGTGCTGATCAAACTAAAACATTTGTACTTTATAGTAATACCGATGAGCGTTTTGTTTTTGAAAGGGTCCTCGCTATTGATAATGCGCATTATGTACAGGTGTTGGCGTCAGGCAAAAATTATAAAATTTATAAATTGATAAAAACAAAATTTGTGAGGGCCGATTATGTGAATAACGGTGTAACTTCTCACGGGAACGACTATGATGAATATCTTGATGATGCCGATTATTATGTTTTTGATGTGCAGGCTAACCAACTTAAAAAGATATCACTAAAAAAGAAATCTATTAAGGACGCTTTTGCTAAAGAAGCCGATAAGGTTAACAAATTTATATCCGATAATTCAGGCGATATAAACGATGCCTATTTAAGCAAATTAGGCGACTATATGAATAAATAATAGAAAAGACATAAAGTAAAAAGGGTTCCACAATTTTTTGCGGAACCCTTTTTACTTATTATAATCTGTCATTTCTTATCGGCGCTATATTTTCCAGGCCCAACAAATAATAAGCCTGCAAACATAATAGCGTCTTCAATGGCATGGGATGCAGCAAATAACCCTCCATCAGGGCCTTTTTGATGCAGCATAAACAATGCTGCTACGATAAGCTCTATTAACAGCAATAAGCATACGGGCCTGAAGGCAAGGCCAATAATGAGCAAAAATCCGCCTACAGCCTCAACCAACGCAGCGGTCAGCCCCCAGATCATGGGCCAAAAGTGTATACCCACAACACCGGTTGCACTTCCCAGGCTTTCCCATGTTTTTACACCGCCGGTTAATTTAGGAAAGCCGTGATAGATGAACATGATGCCTAACCCGATACGGATAATTAATAAGCCAAAATTTTTGTAGTTGCCTAAGGAGCTAAAGAGTGCCATGCATTTTCAATTATTGAATGAGTGATTTAGTGAATTATTGAGTGTTTACCAGATCAAATTTAATAATCAGTATTGATAGATACTCAAAATATTTAACTGTAACTTGCAACAACGTGCTTGTTGTTTACCGATAAGTTAAGCATTTTTCCAAATACAAGGGATTGATTGTCCGGAATGTGGCCTGCCGGGAAATCGAAACATACAGGGTAATTATAGTTTTTTACTACTTCCATCACAATTTCAGGCACGGTTTGGCCAAATGGGATATCGTTATCTTTTACCTCGGTAAACCCGCCTACTATCAGTCCTGCAAGATTCCGGAGTTTACCTGCGCGATCAAGCATACGGAGCATACGGTCGATGGAATACAAATATTCGCCTACATCCTCAATAAAAAGGATTTTGCCATCGTAATTATAATCCGATACCGAACCCATCACCGCAACAAGCAGGCTCAGGTTGCCTCCTGTTAAAATGCCTGTTGCTTCACCTATCCGATTCAGGCTATTTGAACTAAAGTGGTAGCTCAGTTCCCCGCCGAATAAAGCTTTTCGGAGTGTATCCAATGAGTATTTGGAAGCATCGGGAATATTTACGGGCATCTGCCCGTGTATGGTTTGTGCCCGGTAATTGGCGTACAGATGTGCGTGCAACACAGTTATATCGCTAAAGCCAACCAACCATTTGGGATTGCTGGCGAACCTGCTGAAATCAATCTTGTCGATTATTCTTATCGTTCCGTATCCCCCTCTTGCTGCTATTATGGCCTTTATGCTGTCATCATCTATAAAGCGCTGCATATCTAGTGCCCGTAACTCATCATCCCCGGCAAACTGGTGATAAGATGCATTTACAGTATTGCCGATCACTACCTCCAGTCCCCACGATTTTAACAGGGCAACCGCATCGTCCATCGGTTTAGGTAATTTTTTTGCCGGGCATGTGATCGCTATTTTATCGCCTTTTTTCAAATACGGAATCACAGGTGTATCATTTATCATAGGGAATTAAAAAAATCTTACGGACTTTCCGACTTACGGACTTTCCGACTCAAATAAATTATCTTTGCCAATCCGTCAACCGGCGGAAAGCATGCAATTTAATATAATGTCACAACTTAATAAATTTAAAAGATATACTATTACTTCGGCTTTGCCTTATGCCAATGGTCCGCTGCACATCGGCCATTTGGCTGGCGCTTATTTGCCTGCGGATATCTTTGTAAGATACCTGAGGCTCAAAAAGCAGGATGTAGTTTACATATGCGGTTCGGACGAACATGGCGCTGCTATCACCATTAAGGCAAAAAAAGAAGGTACCACCCCGCAAGCTATTATTGATAAATACCACACCCAGATAAAGCAAAGTTTTGAAGAGTTTGGCATATCATTCGACATTTACCACCGTACTTCTTCGGCAATTCATCATGATCTGTCAAAAGAGTTCTTTCTGAACTTGTATGAGAAAGGTGAGTTTGTAGAAAAATATTCTGAACAATATTTTGATGAAGATTTCCAGCAGTTTTTAGCAGATCGTTATATTATCGGTACCTGCCCCAATTGCAGTAACCCGAATGCTTATGGCGATCAATGTGAAAATTGTGGCACCTCGCTTAATCCGACTGACCTGATCAATCCAATATCAACCCTGAGCGGTAAACCACCAGTTTTGAAGCCAACCAAGCATTGGTATTTGCCTTTAGACAAATATCAGCCCTGGCTGGAAAAATGGATAGACACCAAGGAAGATGAATGGAAGGTGAATGTATTTGGACAGTGTAAATCGTGGTTAAAATCTGGTTTGCAGCCCCGTTCAATGACCCGCGATCTGGATTGGGGTATTGATGTACCATTGGAGGAAGCTAAAGGGAAGAAGCTTTACGTGTGGATGGATGCGCCCATCGGTTACATCTCGGCTACTAAGCAATGGGCATTGGATCATGGCAAGGATTGGAAATTATACTGGAAAAAGCAGGAGAAGGAAGAAGACGAAACCTGCCTGATCCATTTTATAGGTAAAGACAATATTGTTTTCCATTGTATTATTTTCCCGGCCATTTTGAAGGCTCATGGCGAATATGTTTTACCACAGAATGTGCCGGCTAATGAGTTTTTGAATTTGGAAGGCGATAAACTTTCTACTTCGCGTAACCATGCGGTTTGGCTGCATGAGTACCTCGAAGAATTCCCCGGAAAGCAGGATGAGTTGCGTTATGTGCTAACCTCGATATTGCCCGAAACCAGTGATAGCGAGTTTACCTGGAAAGATTACCAGGCGCGTGTTAACAACGAACTGGTAGCTATTTTGGGCAACTTCGTGAACCGGGTAATGATACTGATGCACAAGTTTTTTGACGGCAAGGTTGAAAGCACTGATGGAGCAATAACGCTGAAAGATGCAGGTATAAATACCGAGCTTGGTCGTTTTTATGACGATCTGGAGCGCAGCCTGGAGGCCTACAAATTCCGCCAGGGTATGGCAACGGTGATGGATATAGCCCGTTTAGGTAACCGTTATTTGACCGAAAAAGAGCCGTGGAAAACCATCAAAACCAATCCTGATGATGCTAAGCTTGCCTTACATAACTGTTTGGTGCTGATCGGTCATTTAGCAGCCTGCCTGCAGCCGTTTTTGCCCGCAACAGCCAAAAAGATATTGGCCATGCTAAACTGGCCGTCAGAACAGATAGGCTTTGAAGAGGAGGTGATTTTTAAAAGCGGGCACCAGTTAAATGAAGCTTCATTATTGTTTGAAAAGGTAGAAGATGTTGTTATAGAAGACCAGGTAGAAAAGCTGAATGCCAAAAAACAGGCTACGGCGCCTGCACAAGCCACGCAGGCACTACCGGCCAAAGCCAATATCAATTACGAGGCGTTTGCTGAAATGGACATCCGAATAGGTACTATACTGGCAGCCGAGAAAATAGCAAAGACTAAAAAGCTGCTAAAGCTTACGATTGATACCGGTATTGACCAACGTACAGTAGTATCGGGAATAGCAGAACACTATGAGCCGGAAGCTATTGTAGGGAAGAAGGTGAGCATGCTTGTAAATCTGGAGCCACGTGAGATAAAGGGTATCCTATCGCAAGGAATGATCCTGATGGCGGAGGACGGTGAGGGTAAATTA
>DATHLW010000375.1:0-4120 GCA_035487675.1 Mucilaginibacter sp.
CCTACACCGGTAGAGGTGGCACCGCCAACTTCGTTATCTACATATAGTCCGGCGCCAATGATGGGACTGTCGCCTACACGGCCATGCAGCTTGAATGCCATACCGCTTGTGGTACATGCGCCGGATATATTGCCTTTGGCATCAATAGCCAGCATCCCTATAGTGTCATGGTTGTATTGATTACCAGGAGCATGTTGCTTATTCTCAATATTCATTACCGGACTGTATTTAGCAGTTTTCAACCATTCCTTCCATGCTGTTTCGGATTCAGGTGTTAACAGCTTCTCGCGTTTAAAACCTTGCTCTACGGCAAACTGGCTAGCACCATCGCCAACAAGCATCACATGCGGTGTTTTTTCCATCACTAAACGGGCCACAGAAATAGGGTGGGCAATATCTTCTATCGCAGCTACAGAGCCGCAGTTACCAAACTCATCCATAATACAGGCATCCAATGTTACGTGACCATCACGGTCAGGATACCCGGCCCTGCCTACTGTATGATTGGTCATATCGGCTTCAGGAACTCTTACACCAGCTTCCACAGCATCCAGCGCCCGACCGCCTTTTTCAAGCACCTTCCAGGCTTCTTTGTTGGCTGCTATGCCAAAATCCCAGGTAGAGATCACAATAGGAAGATTGGCAGATGGGGTGTGTGAAAGAGTCTCAGCAATGGCTGACTGTGACAGGGCTGCAAGCGAGACGCCAGCAGCTGATAGCTGAATAAATTTGCGGCGGTTGTACATGCCGCTAATATATAAATAAAGTTTGAACGGGTTTTAGATGTAGTCTTTGCTATGCGTTAATGTCATCGTCAGATGGCGAGCTTTCGTCTGCCAAAATCTCCTTGCACTTTTCAATGTCGCGTGCAAATACTTTTAGTTTGATACCACCGCCACCCTGGTTGTAAACCGGATACAGAACACCTAAACTCTCGTCAGTTATAAAGCAGGGTATGCCATTTGCCTCCAGTTTGGTGCGGATGATCTCAGCTTCCATTGGATTATAATAGGTTTGGAAGGTTACTATTTCGTCTTCTTTTTGCATGTTTAGAACGGATGTTTAAAAATAGGCTGATGTTAATTTAAGAGCAACCCAAAAATGAGGATTTGTTTTGGTTAATTTGAATAATTATGAATCGCATCGACCGTATATCAGCCATATTGATCCAATTGCAATCGCGCAGGGTAGTTAAGGCCGGCGATATAGCCGATCGTTTTAACATCAGTTTACGCACTGTTTACCGCGATATCAAAACCCTGGAAGAAGCAGGTATTCCGTTAATCGGTGAAGCAGGGGTTGGTTATTCCATCATGGATGGCTATCGTTTGCCGCCTGTAATGTTTACACGCGAGGAAGCAACAGCGTTCCTCACAGCAGAAAAGCTGATGGAAAAACTCACCGATCCATCTTCTGACGAAAACTATAAATCGGCCATGTTTAAGATACGTTCGGTATTGCGTATGGCAGAGAAGGATTTTCTCGAAAATATCGACGGACACATCGAAGTATTGAAAAGCAGGAGATTGTCCAATACAAAGCTTGATCTCAACCCCTTGCAGATCATTCTAAAGGGAATAGGTGAAAGGACGGTGTTATCTATCCACTATTTTGCAGCGCATAACCAGCAAAAAAGTGAGAGATGTATTGAGCCCGTTGGCGTTTTTTATCAGGATAATTACTGGCACCTGATTGCCTGGTGCCGCCTGCGTGTGGATTATCGTGATTTCAGGCTTGATCGCATCTCCAATATATCCCTGACCGGCGAACGTTTCAGAACTCAGCATCCAAACCTGAATGAGTATATATCGCGTTCAGCAAGGGAACGAAACCTGGAGGAAGTGATCATTAGGGTCGAAAAGAGGATTTTGCCCTACCTGAACGAACAAAAATATTATAACGGTTTCGTCTCTGAGAAAGAAGTAGACGGCATGATAGAAATGACCTTCCTGACGGAGTTTATTGAAGGGTTTGTACGCTGGCTAATGATGTACGGTGATACGGCTGAGATTATTAGTCCGTGTGAGTTAAAATCAAAGTTGAGGGAGATCGCTGGTATTATTCTTCAAAGAAACCTGGAATAACAATTAAAATAATTCTCCAACATTCACGAACAAGCCTCTTGATCCCTGTCGTCCGAATCCATAATCAATAGCAACATTTGTTTTGGAAACCTTGTTAAGCTTTATTCGTAACCCCGGCCCAAATCCCGGCTGTATCGATTGCAATGCTGTACCAGGAGCACCGGAAAAAGACTGCAAGTTTAGGAAGAACACCCCGCCAAATAATCCGTTCCTGGTGACCTTATAGCGGTATTCTGTTTCAAAATACACTTCCTGAGCGCCGCGAAACCGCCCCTGGATATAACCCCTTCCGTTGCTCGAATAGGGGTCCCATTGGGTACTTGGCAGATCGAGATAGGGTGGTTTACCATTTATGACGAGCCAGTCATAGTTCCAGAAAGCGATCACATTTTCAGAACCAGCCGGGAATTTAAAATATTTACGAATGTCAATAATAACGGAGCGCCAGTCTGATGTACTACCTAGGAAGCGATGGTTATCCCGGTACTGAAAACCCGCAAAAAAACCCGAGGAAGGATTGATCGAGTTATCGCGGCTGTCAAACTCGGCATTCAAAGTGTAACCGGCGGATATAGCAGGACTTACCTTTCCATAAACCGCAAAATCAGAGGGGGTTACACCGTTGAGGTTCCCTTTTTCAGAGATATTAGTGTGAGAATCGATAATATAACCTGCCCCCACCAGGAAATTCCCTGTGACCTTTCTAAGCAAGGTTTCATAAAAGCGAATGAAATTATAATTAAGCGGATCCTCATTGGCAATATTCGAGTTACTGCCTAATCCAAATGTGCTTTGCGGATATTTATAGAAACGATAATCGCCTATGAGTTCGTAATTGTTTTTATTTAACCATATCTCAGATTCTACCTGGAAGGTAAGCTGTTTGTTTTGAGTATATCCTGTTATACCTGTAATGGTCGATATCTTATCCTGAGTGTCTACCCTAAATGCAACATTTCCGGTTAAGCTAACCACCAACCTTGAAACAAGTGTATAACCGAATGCAGGTATGGCTGAAAACTCAGGTTTTGTGCTTACTTGTTGCACTATTTTAGAGGTATCGGGTTTTTTATGAAGAATATGTTTAGCGATATCAATAAGATCTGTTTGCGAGATCTCATTGGTCCCGGCTTTTTCCATATGTGATGTATCAGAAGGACGCAACAGATGGTAGTTTTTCATCTCCTGTGCATATGTACATGGCAAACAAAAGAATAATAACAATAAACTGGGGTATATTTTAGTCATCTGTAACATAATACTAAATAAAATGAACTGTTAGTTCTTCATAAAAATCTATAACATTGCTGACATAGGGCTGTCACTCATGGTTGTTTATTTTGATGTGTGGAAAATACGGAAAGATATTGGATAACGGTGGTTTCAAAAGACCACATCAAGCGTGGTGTGGCAGGTGGCTTTATGCAGGCCAATCATGGTAAAACTGGTGCGTTAAAAAAACTGCATGTAAATGATTGGGTGATATTTTATTCCCCAAAGGTCACTTACGAGGGCGACGAAAAGCTTCAGGCATTTACTGCAATAGGCCAGGTAACTGGAAAGGAAGTTTATCAGCATAAAATGTCTGATGACTTTATTCCTTATCGTAGGGATATGCACTTTTATTCTTGCAAGGAAGTCCCGTTTATTCCATTAATCGCTCAAATGGAATTTATCAGGAATAAAAAAACGTGGGGATATCACTTCCGTTTTGGCTTTTTTGAAATAGGGAAAACCGATTTTGAACTCATTCGTTCGAGAATGTTAGACAGTCAGTATAAATCATTACAAATCAATTTATAGCATCATGGAAAACTTAAGTTTAAACACATCTATCGAAGTTAACGCCCCTGCAGGTAAAGTTTGGGAAGCATTAACCAATCCTGAAATCGTAAAACAGTACTTCTTTGGTACAAACGTAAAAACAGACTGGAAAAAGGGTAGCCCCATTATTTGGGAAGGGGAGTGGGAAGGAAAGACCTACCGCGACAAAGGAGAGATACTGGATATTGATCCGGGCAAGTTTGTAAGATATA
>DATHLW010000376.1:0-2938 GCA_035487675.1 Mucilaginibacter sp.
TATTTTTTGTTTTGTTTTCCGGTGTTTGCCCGAGCCGTTCGGGAAGCTTGATTTATAGACATATTTCCTGGTTAAAAAATTAAAATCCGTCGAACATTCATATCCACTATTTGAGCGGCTTTTATGCGTAGCTTCCGTCAAATAAAAATCACTCATTTGATACCTGATTATATAAAGCAGATCATCATCTTCGCCGTCATGAGGCAGATCGAAATGAATAAATAATGCCCCCTCAGAAATCGTTATATCGCGATATGGATCAAGGTCGTATATTTCTCTGTTATGTAATATAAAAGTATTGTGCTGTAGTTTCAATTCATAATGATCACCAGCATTAAATGCTATCATCAATATCCTTGGATGCGTCTCATCCCCATGTTCTACTACTTTATAGCGGTATTCTAATACAATTACTGCATCTGCTGCTTTATCCTTGTTAAGATCGCCTGTTACGGTATCTTTTATTTTCCAGCCTTTGGGTACAAAGCCTTCAAGCCTTTTGGCATATTTAGGCAGCACTGGAAATATGGATGATTTTATTTTGGTATGATGCCTGGTTTTCGGATGAATTTGACCGAAGGTCACTTGCATATTCATTAATTGAATAGCAAATAGCCAAATCACAACAAGGGGGGCTGGTTTCATAGCTAAGGTTTTGGCTGATTAACATTGTAGTTTTATCAGCATACAAATGTTTTGAGGTTATACGATGTTATCCTATCCAGGGTTTAGTTTTACCAACCCTGATTTTAAGGACAGACACACACCGTTGGGCGGCCTTGTGCCAAATGTCGGTATCAAACTTGAGTTATAACAGTTTAGGGTAATGCAGGGTTCCCTGTCCGGAGACTCTGCAGTACTGGAAATATTTCTATCAACCTATCAGAAGTTTGTAACTTTGTATCGCCGGAGATACTATTAAAGAATAAGTGCAATAAGATGCTTAAGGAAATTCAAATACAATCCACACTTACCTGTCCGCAATGCGGCCATCAAAAAGAAGAGATCATGCCGACGGACGCCTGCCGTTACTTTTACGAATGTGAAAACTGCCATGCAAATTTGAAACCGCTTGCGGGGGATTGCTGTGTATTTTGCAGTTATGGAACGGTTAAATGTCCACCTGTGCAACAGGGGACATCTTGTTGTGGGTAAATCATGTTCATGCGGAATCTGCTGCTAAGGGGCATGTAACGCCAAGAAATCAAGGCAATAACCAAAGTCTCCAGCCATTCCAGTAGGCGTCATATTGTGGCTGGAACTGTTTAAATTCCTTTGCCGGGGGCAAATAATTGACGGATGCATATTTGTCGTAATGCCGCTGACTATTATATTTTATCAACTTCCCTGCGTCTAATCGGTAATCGTAAAACTCATTGTCTGACGCAAAACATAAATGATCATTGCGTACTAAAAAACTGTCGACATTGACTATGTAGTTGGTGCTTTCCGGGCTGAAATACGTCATGTGCTCAGAGTTGGCCAGTCTTTTTCCATGCCCAAGTGGTAAATATGCTTCATCCCACCATCCGTGGTCGCCATAATAGCTAAAACAGAATACAACCAGCAGCAAGCAAAACGTCCAGAAAACAGGCTTAAATTTATACATGAAAAGCACTTCGCGTTTACTTATTTTTATAAATAAGAACATTAGGATAAGAATTAATAAAGTGTAGATAGCTGATAGTAACGCTATTTTAAGTGCTACAAGCAAAATTACGAGCAAAGCGATCAAAATGAAAATAAACATAGATTATGATAAGGTTTAGGTTTAATATATTATGCTGGACTCATTTTACTTGTCATCAATTCCTGCAGTGTTACTATTACCAGCATAGCAACCAGCGACGCTATCCACCCAAAAAGCACCTGCTCGCCTAAGGTGGCTATACGTTCTTCCACCTTACGCAGCGAACGCCCCGTAAATGCGAGGTAGCCTTTGGCGCGCAGGCCAACCATCGCCTGGCGCACGCCGGGCACGGGTTGCCAGGTAACCGCGTCGGAACCATTTTTTTGTACATAGTCTATAGCCACCTTTGGTATTTTCAAAGGGTTGCCATCCAGCGTGGCTTCGCCTGCAACCCGGTTACCTGCCGCATCATAAATAATTAAATAGGGCGAAAGGCTTTGTGAGATATCGAGCTGTGTTGATGTACCGGCGAGCGATTTAGGGTTGGCACCTTTATCAAGCGCGGTTACGGCGTCTTCGGCCATTTGATACTGCGGATCATTGGCATTCATCCGGAAATTTTGCTGTGCTACTGTATAAACAAGGAAACACATTAAAGTGATCACGGCCGCATAGCCAAACCAGCTTTTGAGGATAGGGAAATACTTGTTCATGATAATTATTGACTTAGTGAATTCTCGATTGGGTATATAAAAGTACTTTGTAATTCAAAGTAAATAATAATAAATGAATTATGCAAGAGGGAATTTGAAGTCGGAAGTCAGAAGTCTGATAATGTAGGTAGAAGGGGGAGGGGGCAAAATAAAAAAAGCCTTGGTAAGCAAGGCCTTAGTCTAAAAAATACTAATTTGAAAAAATGTAGCCTGTCAGGTGCCCAAACACCAAAGACAGGTTTTCTGTTATAGTTGTTGGTAAGATTATGCTGCTTCGGTAAACTCTGAGTTTGCGTAATTGTAGTTAGGGATAGTTTTACCGCACTTGCTGCATTTGCAGCTTGTGCCGTGGTCGTGCCAGTCATGCGAGCACGGTGTTTTTGCATTTAGTTTTGCAGTTACTAACCCTATCACTGCGACTAAGACGATAAAAGATAGTATGTAAATCATGGTATGTGTGTTTTGGTGATGTTCTGTTGTTATGTTTTTTTTATTCCATTTTATGTTCTAACAGGCAAAAGTCAGACCAAAGAAATTGAACTTAAAAATTAGTACTTCAGTGTCCTCAATTGTGGAAATTGAATACTTTATTCCC
>DATHLW010000377.1:0-5007 GCA_035487675.1 Mucilaginibacter sp.
CGACAAACTTTGGCATAGTTGGTGCAGCTTCGGGGTTGGGATTTATAATTGGTGTAAGCGGTGGGGCATTCCTTGGAGATATCAATATAAAGATACCTTTTATGTTTGCTGCAGGCGCTGCATTATTCAATGCCCTTTATGGCTATTTTGTACTACCGGAATCTCTGGACAAAGAGCATCGCCGGCCATTTAGCTGGAAACGGGCAAACCCGGTTGGTTCATTTATTCAACTGGGCAAATACAAAGCGTTAATAGGTTTGGCAGTAGCTTTTACACTGGTTTATATCGCTCAAAAAGCAGTTGAATACCAATTGCCTTTTTATGTATATGAAAAATTCAAATGGTCGATGCGTAGTGTAGGTTACCTCGGGCTTTTCATTGGCGCATTGCTGATATGTATTCAAGGATGGCTGATAAAGTATTTAATACCACTATGGGGATTAAAACAAACCATTATGATAGGTTTAATATCCTACGGTGCAGGATTAGCACTTATCGCATTTGCTGTTAAAGGATGGCAGGTGTATTTATATATGATCCCTTACTGTTTTGGTGGCATTTCGGGCCCGGCGTTGCAAGGATTTATCACGAGTAAATATGGCGCCAATGAGCAAGGTGAATTACAAGGGGGGTTAGCATTGCTTTCGAGCATAAGCCTGGTTGCCGGGCCGCTACTAATGGGTTATAGTTTTAAATTCTTTACCCACAAAGATTCTTCTGTTTATTTTCCCGGATCGCCTTACATACTTGGGGCATTGTTAATGTTGATCAGTATTCTTCTGGTTCTGAGAAGTTTTAAAAAGGCTGTTAATCCAACCCACTAACACCGCCCGATATCACAAACTTCATCATATCAGCAGCACTCCTGTCGATTGGTTTTACTTTATCGGCAGATATGATCACCACCTGGCCGGCAAATGAATAAGACAACGGAAAATAAACTGCCACTTCCCCCGGAAGATTCAGTTTAGCCAAATCCTTTTGTACCAGGAAGCCTACTTTCTTTAATCCGAACTCATTTATCTCTACCAATACCGGCTCATTGAACTTCTTTTCTTCACCAACAAAAGCCTCTGTAAGATCTTTGATTGACGAATACAGGAATTTAAAAATCGGCAGCCGGTTGATCCAGCGGTTGAGCCATTTTTTAATAGGGTCGGTTATTACGTTAGTAACAAGTATACCTACGATAAGAATGATGATCAATACATTCAATATCCCCAAGCCAGGAATATAAATCGGTTGTCCTTTACTGTCTGTCAGGAAAATACCACTTAAATTGAGGCTCTCGTCAATTTTAGCCACCCCCCAGAACATCAGGAAGGCGGCGGCGCCAATAGGCATCACTACAATTAACCCTTTGACAAAATAGTTCAGTAATGCCCCAATGATCTTTTTCATACCAACAGTAAATTTCTATTCGTAAAAGTACACTCTTTTTACCCGTTGCGAAATATTGGTCAGTATTTCATAAGGGATGGTGCCGATCTCCCGGGCTAACTCTTCTATCCTTAGCTTATCATTAAAAACAATTACCTCATCACCTTCACGAACATCAACGTTACTTATATCCAAAGTGCACATATCCATGGATATGTTACCGACGGTAGGTACAAGTGTACCTTTTATCAGCATTTTGCCAACTCCATTACCAAATGCGCGCAAGTAACCATCAGCATACCCTATTCTCACAGTAGCTATTTTACCGTTCCTTGTTAATTTACCATTCCTGTTATAACCAATGGTATCATTTGCTGCTACTTTCCGAACCTGGGATACACTTGTTTTTAAAGTAGCAATGGGCTGTAGTTCATTTGATCCGGAAGCAATAGCAGCGTCAATTCCATATAAGCCGATCCCTAACCGCACCATATCGAAATGCGCCGAAGGCCATCGTATGATACCACTAGTATTAGAAATATGCTTGATCACTTTGTAGCCCAATGCCTTTTCGATTCTGGTAAATGCTTTTTCAAAACGTTTGATCTGTTTCTTAGTAAAATCGTCATGCTCCTTTGCATCGCTCGCCACAAAATGCGAAAAAACAGACTGTACCCTAATGTACCTGTTTTCTTCTATCAGATCGCAGAGGGTGTCTATATCCTGTTCTTCAAACCCTAAGCGGTGCATTCCGGTATCAATTTTCAGGTGCACCGGATAATTACTCAGTTGGTGCGACTGCGAATATTTAACAAATTCATCCAGCAGGTTAAAGCTGAATATCTCGGGCTCCAGTTTAAACTCGATCAGTTTATCAAATGCCGATACTTCAGGGTTAAGCACCATTACCGGCAGTGTGATACCAGCCTGTCTTAACGCAACTCCTTCATCAATATAAGCTACAGCCAGGTAGTCCACCTTATTGTATTGCAGCATATTGGCTACTTCAAACGTGCCGCTGCCATAAGAGAATGCTTTGACCATCGCCATGATCTTTACACCCGGCTTTAATTTCGATTTATAAAAATTAAGGTTATTCAACAAAGCATTTAAGCTGATCTCCATCACAGTTTCATGCGCTTTGAGGCTTAATGCTGAGCTTATTCGCTCAAACTCAAAGCTCCTCGCTCCTTTTATCAGGATGGTTTCGTTATCCAAGTTGAGTTCATTCAGGTGCTGGATCAGGGTGGTTGTATCAGGATAGAAATATTTTTTTCCTAAGCTAAAATAATCCTGATGAGCCGTTAAAGCCTCTCCTACTCCGATAAACTTATTTACCTTTTTGATCCTGATCATATCGGCAACCTGGCGATATAATACATCCTGTTCCAAACCTGATTGGTAGATATCCGACAATATCAGCGTACGTACAGGGTGCTGATTCTGCTGATTCAGGAAATTTAATGCGATCTCTAATGATTGCACATCAGAATTATATGAATCGTCGATCACCGAGCAATCATTAATGCCATTCTTCAACTCCAACCGCATGCTCACCGGGCTCAGCCTTTCGATCCTTTTATCCACTTCATCGGGGCTATACCCCAGAGCCAGCATAGTTGCCCAGCAAACAATAGCATTCTCTACAGATGCCTCATCCAGGAAAGGGATCAGGCATTCTATCTCCCTGCCTTTATATTTGGCGCGTAAATAATAATTCCTTGAGATGACCGTCTCCGCAAAAACATAAAGATCGGCCTGCTTAAATTTCGTGCTCCAGCTAAAGCGTTCTTTAACCTTAATATCCTTTTTATAATCTATCAGTTGATCATAGTTATGTATGAGCAACTTGCAATTCTTAAATAACTTCAGCTTTTCAAGCACTTTCTCCTTACGGTTTTTAAACCCCTCGTCATGGGCAGGGCCGATATGGGTTAAAACTCCAATTGTTGGCTTGATAATGGCTTCCAGCCTTTCCATTTCATCAATGGTGGATATACCTGCTTCAAAAATACCCAGGTTGTCTTTATCAGTGATGTGCCATACAGAAAGGGGCACACCGATCTGCGAATTATAGCTTTTAGGATTCCGTACAATAGTTTTATCCGAAATCAATAGCTGATAAAGCCATTCCTTAACAATCGTTTTACCATTACTACCCGTAATACCAATCACTTCCAGGTTAAACCGGCTACGGTGATAAGCCGCCAATTTTTGAAGAGCGTCAAGCACATTATCAACCAAAAGGAAATTGGCACCAGGCATTTTTATCTCCGTTTGGTGAGCGACCACAAAATTGCGAACGCCACCCGCATAAGCCTCTGCAACAAACTCATGCCCGTTACGCCTGCCGCTCAACGCAAAGAACAAACCTTGGGAACCATTAGTAATACGGCGGCTATCAGTCAGCAAAGTGCTGATGGTGCTTTCGGTCACGATAACCCCACCACCACTTATAATTTTCTGTATTTCATGGATAGAATAATGGTTGCTAAGCATGCTACGAATTTGCTTATATTTCTGCCAATAGAAGAATTTTTAACGAATTTTGGCATTTAATGGATCAATCAAAGCCCGCGCGAATAACCGACGAAAAAACAGCTCTCGCTAAAGCTGAACACTATTGCGCCTACCAGGAGCGCTCACAGCAGGAAGTTCGCGACAAATTATATGAATGGGGCCTGTATCCAAATATAATTGAGAATGTAATCGTTCAACTCATAGCAGGTAATTTTTTAAATGAAGAGCGTTTTGCAAATGCCTATGCCCGGGGAAAGTTCAATCAGAAAGGCTGGGGCAAAAACAGAATCAAACAGGGGTTAAAGTTCAAAAGAGTATCTGATGTATTGATCAGAAAGGCCTTAAATAGTATCAATTCCGATGATTATTCGAAGATGCTTGAGCAGGTATTACAAAAAAAGGCGACTTTTTTGAACGAAAAAGACCCTTATAAAAGAAAATACAAACTGCAGCAGTATGCTTTGAGCCGTGGATACGAAAATGATATCATTTCTGATGTTTTGAAAAACAGCGACTTATAGGTTTTTTAAAAAAATTTAAATCTATTGCTTGCAGAATATGCATTTCTGTCTATATTTGCACTCCGCAAACGCGATAGTAGTTTGCAGAAATGCGAAAGTAGCTCAGTTGGTAGAGCACGACCTTGCCAAGGTCGGGGTCGCGAGTTCGAATCTCGTCTTTCGCTCTAATCCCTTCCACAAGAAGGGATTTATTGTTAAAAGGTTTAATTACCGGATAACATGGCCACGCTCAGATGGTGGAACTGGTAGACACGCAGGACTTAAAATCCTGTTCCCGTAAACGGAGTGCGGGTTCGATTCCCGCTCTGAGTACTCGCAAGGGATTCGCAAGTTGCGAATCCCTTTTTTATTACCCAATTTGCTAAATAAAAGAGAATAATTCTTAATATCATTTTAACAGCAAAGCGTGCCCGGCCAAAATAAGAAGCATATAAAAAAACAAAACAGTATTTGCTTAGAATGTAATTACGGCTGTTTTAAATGTTAAATCTTCCGTTTCATCCCATATCAGTTGCTTCCGCAAATATAATTCAGGATGTTTATATAGATATTGCATACCCATCTTTTAAAGAAGGGCAAATGCTGC
>DATHLW010000378.1:0-5164 GCA_035487675.1 Mucilaginibacter sp.
AAGTCGTCTCGGTAGAAAGTAATATCCAGGTCGCCCTGCAATATGGTTTTGTCCGATAATATTTTTCGCAGTTCTTCGGCCACGCGTTTAGCTAAATAAATGCCGCGTGGCTGTATGCCTATTAATACGGAATTAGAGAAATCGTCGTGATTTTCGATTAGCTGCCGACACAGGCGTTGTATGGTTATCTGAAATTTCTGACCGTCGAGCAGTGTAGAGTTTTGCATCTTTGGTTGGATTTGGGCAAAGGTAGGAAATTTGGCGATTAGTTAAATAGTGATTAGTGATTAGTTTTTGGGATAGGGCAAATTCACCTTTTATTGTTCCCAAAGGAATGTGATTTATATATTCATTAACTTGCTTTACTTATCCCGTTCATCATGAAGATTTTTTATAAAACCTTATTCGTCGCTGCAATTACCTTTATGGTCTCGCTGAAAAGCTTTTCTCAAACAGTATCAGAAAGTTTGCCCACAGATTACCTGACCAAGGAATTTCATGCCGGAAGGCGCGATGCTTTGCGTAAACTGATGCCTGATAACTCGGTTGCTGTCATATTTGCATATCCGGAGCGGGTGTTTTCCCAGGATGTCAATTATGTTTATCATGCCAGCCCAGATTTGTATTATTTTTCGGGATATAAGGAAACCAGTGCGGTTTTGCTGATTTTCAAAGATATGCAACATGGCCAGGATGGTGATTATAACGAATTGCTTTTTGTTCAGAGCCGTGACCCGAGGCTGGAACAATGGACAGGCAAACGACTTGGCGTAGAAGGTGCGAAAAGTAAACTAGGTTTCAGTAAGGTTTATAACAGTGAAGAGTTTGTTAATTATGCTATCGACCTGAAAAAGTTCAGCGCGGTGTTATATGGCGGCATCCCGGAGAATGAGGGAAACATGAAAAGTTTATATGATGCTTTCAAACAAAAGGCTGCCGTGCCCGAAATAAACAAGGATGTGCAAAGCACAGCCGGAATGATCGCACAACGTGGCAGCCCTCGTAATATTGGGCGCATTATGACTTTTTTTAAAGCGAAATTTGAACAGCCGGAATACAAGAATAGCGATTTGCTTGGGCCTTTTATTAATAAACCGGATTCAGCCAGTTTGGCTGAATTGAAAGCAAAATATGATGCGCAGTTCGGTGGTTTGGTTGCCTATAGCAATAGTATGGATGCACTGCGCGGCGTAAAACAGCCGGAAGAAGTGGAATTGGTAAAAAAAGCTGTAGAAATATCCAGCATAGCCCATGCTGAGGTAATGCGTGCTATTAAGCCGGCAATGTCTGAGCGTGAGCTGCAGGGTATTTTTGAATACGTGCATAAAAAATATGGAGCTGAGGATGAAGGTTACCCGCCAATTGTAGGCGCCGGGGCTAATGGCTGTATTTTGCATTATGAGGAAAATAATGTGACCGAGGTAAATAATCAATTGGTACTGATGGATGTAGGTGCAGAATATCATGGCTATTCAGCCGACGTTACACGTACCGTTCCGGCCAACGGTAAATTTACCGAAGAGCAGAAAGCCATTTATCAATTGGTTTATGATGCGCAGGAAGAGGTTTTTAAACTCTGCAAGGAGGGAGTACCGTATAATAAACTGGAAGAAAAAACACAGGAAGTATTGGCAAATGGGCTGATAAAATTGGGTATCATCAAAAACGCTGATCAAGTAAGAACCTATTATCCGCACGGTGTTTCGCATCATTTAGGATTGGATGTGCATGATAAAGGAGTGTATGGTAGTAATCTTAAAGAAAATATGATCATCACAGTCGAGCCGGGTATTTATATTCCCGCTGGGAGTAAATGTGACAAGAAATGGTGGGATATCGGTGTACGTATCGAGGATGATGTGCTGATAGGAAAAGATAATTGCACTTTATTATCTATAGATGCACCTCGTAAATGGCAGGACGTGGAAAAAACGGTAGCAGATAAAAGTATTTTTGACCTGGCTAAATTCCCGCCGTTAAAATAAATAGTAGCTACGGGATGCTCAGCGATTGTCCTCAGATAATTGCCTGAGCACTTTCATTGCTTTATCAACATCCTGCTGAGCCACAAAAATATGGTCGTGGTAATAGGCGGCTACTACATTGCAGCTGATACTAGCGTTGGCGAGTGCTTGTGAAAATGCGGCTGTTAGTCCTACCGCTTCAAGAGAAGAATGTATAGTTAAAGTCATCCACGAAGCGACGTATGAATATTTATAATTCAGCTTGTCGGCTAATGCCTTATTCAAAATAACCGTCCAGCCTTCGTCTTCTTTAAATGTACCGATGATGTCATCTGGGTTAAGGCTGGTGATTGAGGGGAGTGTACAAAAAACATATTCACCGTCATTCAGCTTTGGTGTCATGTTTTTTAACAAGGATTTGATATCGGTTTCGCCACTCATATGAAAAATGACTTGTTATAGTTCAGTAATTACACCGAAACAAAACGTCACGATAAAATATACCATCACTCCTAAAACGATAATTTTGATCATATCCATAAACACCTGGGATGAAGTGTTCTTAAACATTTTACTATATATAAAGCCGATGTAGCTGATAATAGCAACAAGGCCGCAGATAACGGCAATAGCGATATAAAGGACATGAGGCACATCAAAGCGGGTATTAACACCGCGCATTAATATGGTCATGATCAGGACAATTATGATAAGTAAAGCAAACGTCCTGGTATTCCGTTCTTCATGTGTTGGGTTTTTCATGTTATAAATGTAACGTCAATAGGTTCTATGCCTTTAATTTATATATGCCGGTTTCCAAATATATTTTCCAAAGCTTTAAATTATCAAGCGTTATCTGAAAGTTTATTTCTGGATTATCCCAGTCAAAAACAACTGTAGCAACAATATCATCTTCATCCGAATCCCAAGTGAAATAATCGGAAAACTCCAAAGCGAAAGCGATAGTTGTTAAATGGGACATTTTAAGATTTCCTGACAGCGCATCATTGCAAAGTTTAAGTAAATGATCTTTAGTAACGATATATTCACTTCCATCCTTTATTTGATCAATATATACTGAGATTACATCATACGAAGTTTTGACTTCACTGCCTTCTACATCCATATAAAGTATGTCGGTCGATATTAGATTTTCAAAATAATCTCTTAGAACTGCATCTTTCATATTCAAAATCTAAATTTAGGATTTTTAATCGCACAAAAAAGCCCTGTCCACCATAGCGGACAGGGCTTAAAGGATTTAATTTATTTAAGCTTATTTTGCTTCTTCTTCAGATTTTTTCGCCTTTTTGGCTTTGCTTTCAGCGCCTTCCATCTGTTCTTTCAGTTGGGCAAGTACGCTCAGATCGCCTAAAGTTGATTTTTCAACCGAATCTTTCACTTTCTTCACCGCGGTGTTAGCAGCTTTTGCTTCTTTCTTGCGGCTTTCAAATTCCTGTACACGGGCTTCAGCGCGTTGCTCTTCCCAAATACGTGAGTGTGAAATAACGATACGTTTGTTTTCTTTGTTAAATTCAATAATCTTGAATTCAGCAGCTTCTTCAGCTTTCAGGCTCTTGCCATCTTCCTTAACGATGTGTTTAACAGGAGCAAATCCTTCAACACCGTAAGGTAAAGCAACTATAGCACCTTTATCGGTTATTTTTAACACGGTACCTTCATGTATTGAATCAATAGTGAAGATGGTTTCAAAAGTATCCCAGGGGTTTTCTTCTAATTGCTTGTGGCCTAAGCTAAGCTTGCGGTTCTCAACATCCAGTTCCAGTACAACCACATTCAGTTTTTCACCAACTTTAGTGAATTCGTTAGGGTGATTAACTTTCTTAGACCATGAAAGGTCAGAGATGTGGATCAATCCGTCGATGCCATCTTCCAGTTCAACAAACACGCCGAAGTTGGTCATGTTTTTAACTGTAGCAACGTGAGTAGTACCGATTGCATATTTCTCAGCAGCATGTTGCCATGGATCAGGAGTTAATTGTTTGATACCTAATGACATTTTGCGCTCGTCGCGGTCCAAAGTCAATACCTGGGCTTCAACTTCGTCACCAACTTTCAGGAATTCCTGAGGGTTGCGCAAATTTTGTGACCATGACATTTCTGATACGTGGATCAAACCTTCAACACCAGGGATGATCTCAAGGAATGCGCCGTAATCAGCAACGGTAACAATTTTACCTTTAACCTTTGATCCGATAACGATGCTTTCGTCAAGCGACTGCCAAGGATGCGGGGTTAATTGTTTTAAACCAAGGGCGATACGTTTTTTCTCGTCATCAAAGTCAAGTACAACCACATTGATCTTCTGATCAAGTGATAATACTTCTCTCGGATGCTCGATACGGCCCCATGAAATATCGGTAATGTGCAGTAAGCCGTCAACGCCGCCCAAGTCGATGAATACACCGAAGTCGGTAATGTTTTTAACGGTACCTTCCAATACCTGGCCTTTTTCCAATTTGGCCACAATTTCAGTTTTTTGGTTTTCCAAATCGTCTTCGATCAGCACTTTGTGCGATACCACTACGTTTTTAAACTCGTGGTTGATCTTAACAACTTTGAATTCCATTGTTTTGCCCACATAGATGTCATAATCCCTGATTGGTTTAATGTCGATCTGTGAACCTGGTAAAAAGGCTTCAACGCCCATTATATCTACGATCAAACCACCTTTGGTTCTGCTCTTCACAAAGCCGGTGATGATCTCGTCATTATCCAATGCGGAATTAATTCTTTCCCATGATTTCTGTGTTTTTGCACGTTTGCGTGAAAGAACTAACTGACCGTTAGCATCTTCCTGTGATTCAACAAAAACTTCAACAGTGTCACCGATCTTCAGATCAGGTGTATCACGAAATTCAGACAAGGATACTAAACCATCAGATTTAAAACCGATGTTCAATACCACATCTTTACTGTTAACATTTACAACTGTACCGGTGATGATCTCGCCTTTGTTGATAGAACTGAAAGTTCCGTCATACAATTTCTCTAATTTTTCACGCTCGGCATCATTGTAATTGCCAAATTTCTTGTCGTCAGCATCCCAATCGAAATCCTCGTTTGATGATGTAACTTTTGATTTGATCTCTTCGATCGATAATGAATCAGCTTCTGATTCAATAGTTTCTTTTTCTGCGGCTGCCGTAACTACATCTAGCTCAGCTTCCTTAGCTTTT
>DATHLW010000379.1:0-3132 GCA_035487675.1 Mucilaginibacter sp.
GTCACAATTCCTGAACTCGATTAGTTTAGGGCGGTTATCTTCAGCAGGACGGGTCTGGTGCCATGGATTGGGGATTTTCCATTCGGTATCGCGCAGGGTTCCTGCGTTTAGCCTGTCATAAATATCTTTTATCAATTTTTCTCCCTGACCATCAATCGTGCCTTGCCCGGTTATGGCAATATGATGCTGATGATTTGAAACGATTAACGCTGATGCTTTGCCATCACCATAATCTGCCCTGACAGGGCTTCCCAGAAGAAAGGCATCTTTATCCAGATGCAGTTCAACATTTGATTTAATATTGATAACGCCGGTAACAAACTTACCGGCGGGAATAAATACCGTGCCTCCTCCTTGTGCTGAGGCCTCATCAATTATTTTTTGGATAACAGTTGTATTATTGGTTTTACCATCGGCAACAGCGCCGTAGCCGGTAATGTTGTAAATTTTTGTTTGAGCCTGTACCGAAATGCTGATAAGACTACATAATAATGCAGCTGAGAGTGATTTAAAAAAATATTTCATGGACATAGATGATATAACGAGCTAAACTTTTAAAAATAATTTATTGCGATACAACAGGTATAAAAAGATGAGTTGCACCATAGTAACACTTACTGCCGTCCATACCGCTTGCCAGGTCAACGGAGTCAAATGAACAATGCCACCAAACAGGTAACCGGCAGTATGTCCGAAATCAACCAGCCCTTCTGAGCATAAGTAAATAAGGATAGAATTGGTGCCTATCCATACAAAAGGAATGGCCCATTTTTTAAACCCGGCGACATCAATAACAAGATAAAATATCGATAAAAAGATTAGGCTCCAACCGCCCACATATAATACGAACGAACTTGACCATAGCCGTTTATTTATAGGAAATTCCGGGTTCCATAACCAACCCAGTGCTATTAACACTAAACCTGCGCCAAAAAGCAGCAACCCTTTTTTGAACATTGGCCATCGGGGTGAGTGCCATTTTAAAAAGCTGCCTGTAAATACACCCAGCAACGCCGTACCGACAGCTGGTATGGTGGAAAGTATCCCTTCAGGATCGTGTATTTTATCATGCAATCTGCCGGGTAGCAGCAATCTGTCAATATACGATTCAAATGAACCCTGCATGGTTAACACCCCGCTACCAAATCCGGGCACCGGAATAAACATCATTGCCAGCCAGTACCCGGACAAAAGCGCAATGAACCATACTATTTGCCCACGTAGGTTAAAATTCAAGTAAATGATGCCTGCAAAAAACCAGGCCAGGCCGATACGCCCTAATACGCTGGCAAAACGTATGTTTTCATAGCCATTAAATTTGAGCGCGCCGTTTACTACCATTCCAACGATAACAAGTATCAGTGTGCGCCGCAGCATAGAGAGATAAATATCTTGTTTCGCTTTTGCAGATAGTTGATGGGCTGATTGGACACCCGCTTTAGCAATTTTATTACTCATGGAATAAGGCATTGATACCCCCGCAATAAACAGGAAAAGCGGGAAGATCATGTCGTAAAAAGTGATACCGTTCCATACCGTATGATGCAGTTGGCCCGAAAACCATAGAAGCACGGGCCATTGAGTAACCTTCGCCAATGTGTGTATGATCTGCTCACCGCTCATGATCCAGAACATATCAAAACCGCGTAAAGCATCGAGAGATAGCAGTCGTTTAGTTGGTTGTGCAGATGATGGTGCTGTCATTTGAGAAATATTCTATTCATAAGCTGCGCCTATTAGTTTCCGATATTTAATATAAATGGTATTAGCCATCACCACGCTATTGCCGTTAGCCAGTATTGGATAGTCTTTATGGCTGTTTACCCATTGCCATTCCCATTGACTGATAGACTTGTCAAAGCCTTTCAGATCAGCCGCGTTACCATGCTCCAGCGCATCATTTAGCAATGCGAAAAACTTTTCCCATCGCACTTTATAAAAATCGTTCAGCAAGCCGCTCCATTGACGGCATGAATATTCATGCAGAGGGCTGTCAGCATCACCCCAAAGCGTGATCAGATCGCGTGCGTTACGCTCATAAATATCCTTTTCAGCATTTGTATTGCCTTGTTTGCGCGCATCAGACAGCCATGGTCCCAATAAAAAATCCTTACGCGTCGCCAGCAAGGCGTCCATATCGCTGATAAGCTGCAGATATTCCCGGCTATATTTTTTGAAATCAGTGATATTTTTTTGGCGATAGGCGTTTACCCACCTGCTTTGAAGGGGTAACGCATAATTTGCCAGAGCCTGTCGTGTTACATCCACAAGATCGTACCTGAATCCATCGCTGTTTCTGCAAGCAGGTATGGCCTTTATCATCGCATCCCATGCGGGTAAGAAATCTCTGGGTTTGTAATTAAAGGTTGTACGGGTCCATACCGTGATCGAGTCAAGTGTTGGGCGACCCGTTATAATCGATTCTGAGCCATCTCTTATGATATGCCCTCCGCTGTAAACTGTTTTTCTCAATACGCTCCAGGCTTCTTCGGTATATTTATTAATATGACCATACCGGTTCAACTGATATTGCTTTATCCATTCATCCAGGTTGATAGGTTTATCCTGCCAGGTATTACCGGTCATGAGCTCGTAAAGCACCGGATTTTGCTCAATAGCTTCCATTGTAAGGCCTATCCCCTCCATGCGTTTTGATCTGGGGTCTTGCAGCGCGGTAGCGGGTCCATTCGCTACTTCGTTCATACGGCCAAAAAGTACAATATTGCCACCAAAATTGTGTAGCATATTCCATATCCAGGGCTTACCGTAAAAAGCATCAGTACGTTTCCAAACCGGTTCAATTTCGGTAGCCAGGTCAAGAACAATCATGTGATCATCGGGTACAGCATCCAATAAAGCCTTTACTTGCGGTTGTTTCCAGAATTTGCGGTCGCTATAAAAAAGCCAGCCCTGCATTACCCAAATAGCCCTTGGATCAGCTTTGCTCATGGCCTGGTACACCCTGCCGCTTAGGGCCCTCAGGTAAGTAGTATCATCTGTAGGCGGCTCATTTTCGTTAAAAGTATCGGCCGAGTATAGATGATCGGTTCCAAATAGCTTTGTTTGTTCTTGAATAAATTTACGGCCGATTTCAGCGAACTTCGGGTCTTCGGTATCCAGAATATAAGTATC
>DATHLW010000380.1:0-3130 GCA_035487675.1 Mucilaginibacter sp.
AAGCGGATACTACTACTGCCTTGAGTATAGGGTTAGCCTCAGGCAGACGGCTCAATAGGGTAAGCCCATCCATTATCGGCATATTGATATCCGAAAGCACAATATCCAGGTCGGGGTGTTCAAATATTTTTTGTAAGGCATCCTCTCCGTTTTGCGCAAAAACAAACTCGTATACGTTTTCACGTATTTTTCTTCTAAACTTTTGCTTTACCAGGGCCTCCAAATCGGCCTCATCGTCTACAACAAGTATCTTGGCCATTATTTGCTAAAGGTTAAGGTTTTCAGTTTTTCTTTTAATAAATTAAAATCAAGGGGTTTGGTTAAAAAATCATTTGCGCCGCGTTCCATTGCCTGGCGATGATTTTCCTCATCACCGTAGGCAGTTATCATCATTACCATTGGTGGCGGTTGATCATAATCGTGCCTGATGCGCGATAATAGTTCCAAACCACTCATACCCGGCATATTGATATCCGAAAGTATCAGTACAACCTCGGTATGCTTATCATGCAGGTAATTGAGGGCATCTTCGCCGGATAAAGCAAAATCAAATTCAAATTCGTGTTCGCGTATCTCTTTGCGAAACCTTTGCAGGAAAAGCGGCTGTACATCAGCCTCGTCATCTACGACAAGTATTTTCATATTATGGCTAAATATAATTAATAAACTTATATAGGTATGCTTATTTTGAACTCGGAACCCTCGCCCTGCTTGCTTTTTACATCAATTTTGCCTGAGTGTGCTTTCACCACAATATCATAGCTCAATGACAACCCCAGTCCAGTCCCTTCACCGGTTGGTTTGGTGGTGAAAAAGGGCTGTAATATTTTCTGTTTGATATCATCCGGGATGCCTGCGCCATTGTCTTTTACGATTACTTCCAGGGATTTACCTTTTACCTGGGTAGTTACTGCGACTGACGGTTTAAAATCAGGCCCGGCTGTTTTTTGTTTTTCCTTTATTGCATAAAAAGCATTGTTAAATAGATTGAGCATCACCCGCCCAATATCTTGGGGCACCATGTTAACCATTGGTAAGCCTTCAGAAAAATGGGTTGCAAGGTCGGCATTAAATGATTTATCTTTTGCCCGTAAGCCATGGTAGGCGAGACGGAGATATTCATCTGCCAATTTATTGATGTCGGTAGGCTCTTTTACATTGCTGCTGGCGCGGCTATGCTGCAGCATGCCTTTTACTATCCCATCGGCGCGTTTACCATGGTGGATTATTTTTTCCAGGTTTTGTTTGATGTCAGCAGCAATTGCGATGGCTTCATCTTTATCTCCTTTACTTAGCTCCAGTTCCATCTCATCTATTAATTCGGTAGTAACTTCCGAGAAATTATTGACAAAGTTGAGGGGGTTCTGTATCTCATGCGCAATGCCTGCGGTAAGTTCACCTAACGAAGCCATTTTTTCCGACTGTATCAATTGTGCTTGAGTGATCTTCAGCTCCTGTAATGCCTCCTGCAGCTCATCCTTTTGCTTTTGAAGTTCTACAGTGCGTTCCTGTACCAGTATTTCCAGTTCGGCGCGGCGCTCTGTGCTGATGCGAAGTTCTTCCTCCTGCTTTCTAGAAGTTGCCAGCTTACCAAATATCCAGGCGAAAGCAATTAGCGTAGCCCAGTTAAAATACTGATCATATTTGTCGTAAAAATCAGAGGCAACCAACTCCATGAAGGTGTTGATAAAGCCCATGGCAATCAATGGAATATTAGCAGCCAGGTACGGCCTTTGTGATTGAAAATCCTCCTGTTTACTGATGTAATAAATCACAAACATCAATATAGCGGTACCTAAGGCGTGCCTGGTGAAATCGTATTCCAATCCCCACACTGAAGCGCAAATAACAATGAGCACCCAGGTTGCCACCGAAAGCATGCTCTTCCATTTAGGATATAAAACGGAAAACCTAAGCGCTCTTCTCAACCGCCTGATCAATAAAAAACAGGCTACGAAATAAAAATAATACATGCTTTACAATAAAGTCGGTTCAAAAACTTAAAAGTAATATTAAAACCTAAGAAATTGGCAAAATCACGTTAAATTCAGTGTATTCACCCTCTTTGGTGTTTACATCGATCTTTCCCCCATGCCCCTTCACCACCATATCATAAGTTAATGATAGTCCTAATCCTGTTCCTTCTCCTGTTGGTTTAGTAGTAAAAAATGGTTGCATGATCTTTTCTTTAATAGCATCGGGTATACCAATCCCGTTATCTTTTACTTTAATGATGACCTGCCCATTTTCGATAGATGTGGTCACCGATACTTCTGGCTTGTAATCCGGGGTTGCTGTTTTATTCTTTTGATTCACCGCGTAAAAAGCATTATTGAACAGGTTGAGCAGCACGCGACCCATGTCCTGAGGTATCACATTCACTTTCGGGAGTTTCTCAAAAAAATTGGTTACCAGTTCTGCATTAAATGTTTTGTCCTTAGCACGTAGGCCATGATAGGAGAGCCTTAAAAACTCATCGGCAAGAGTATTGATGTTGGTCGGCTGCTTGTCGCCGCCACTTGCCCGGCTGTGCTGCAACATCCCCTTTACGATACCATCGGCGCGCTTGCCATGGTGGCGTATTTTTTCCAGGTTTTGTTTAATGTCCTCCGATATCGCAATAACCTCTTCTTTGTCGCCTTTATCCAGTTCTTCCAGCATTTCATCAACCAGCTCTATGCTCACATCCGAAAAATTGTTGACGAAGTTGAGCGGGTTCTGAATCTCATGGGCTATACCTGCGGTCAGTTCACCTAATGAAGCCATTTTTTCGGATTGGATCAGCTTGGTTTGGGCAGCTTTCAGATCGGTCAGCGTATTTTCCACCTGCTGTTTGGCTGCTTCCAGTTTATTGAAGTCCTCATAGCGGGCATAAGCAGTAGAGAATGTATCTGCAAGGGATTGAACGAGGTTCATTTCATCGACTGTCAATGGAGTTACGTTCCCGACATATAACATACCTTGTAAAAAGGGCAGAAAATGAAGGTCGAGGCAGGTATCGGGATGCTCTGTTACGTATCTTTCTCCGGCCTTAACTGTTCCCTGGTTGACCAGGTTTTTTGTATAATCTGCAAATTCTTCTGCCGTCCAGTGGTGGGTGGCGATCTGTTTTTTCCGCCCGGCTGGTAAT
>DATHLW010000381.1:0-2857 GCA_035487675.1 Mucilaginibacter sp.
AATGAAAAGACAACCGCCAATCGCCCTCCTACCCGGCCATTAGGCAGCCTGGTTTCGGTTAGTTTAAATTCTTTTAAAGTCAGCACAATAGGGCGAAGTGTGATATCGCGGTGCAAATTGCGGGCAATAAAGTTTTTGATAGATACAACGGTGCCGTCCTTCAGATCGGCTTGTTTAATAACAACAGAATGATCCGGGTTGATATTGATCAGGCTTGCAACCGGGCCTCGGTCCTTACGATCATCAGTTACATCACTTATATAAAACTCTTTGGTGGTGAAATTAATTTTCTCATCGCGCAGTATAATAGTACCGTCTGATTTCTGTTTAATACCCGAAGCACCGCACAGCAAAATATTAACAATTGAAAACATTAAGACAGTGCTGCGGTTAATTGACATGCTGATTGAAACGGCTACAGGATAAAGCTATTGTGCAGGGTTAATTTTCCAATGATGCGATTCATAAAGTTTTCCACAAAAACAACATAGACTACCTATAACCGTTCCTTTTAATATAAATAAAAGTGTTTATTCACATTTGTGAATTACTTGTGTGGATTGCATTTTTGTGTTATAACTACTTTCGCATATTGATATCTTGCGCTTATGACCAAACTGAAATACACCGCTATACTTGTTCCTGTATTTTTCGCCCTAACAGCCAGCGCCCAGCAAGACCCCTCTTTCTCGGTTTACCGAACGTATCATGCCGCAACAGACCTGCTCGACAAAGGTAAGTATGTTGCAGCAGCTGAGCAATTCCGCCTGGTGGAACAATCGAGGCTGCAAACCAGCACTCAGCCCAAATTTGAGTCTGAGCTGTCGCTGGTAAAAGAAAACTCGCAGTACTACGAGGCGGTATGCTCACTCGAACTGGGGAATGACGATGCCGAGAGCCTCTTCATGAAGTTCATCAAGGATCATCCTGAAAACCCGCTGGCCAAGGTGGCATATTTCCAGATCGGTAAATATTATTTCAAGCAAGATAAATATACCGATGCTTTGCAATGGTTCAACAAGGTAAATGCCGGTGATTTGATAGGCAGCCAAACTGTTGAATACAAATTGCTTAAAGGCTATTCCTATTTCGAAATAAACGACTATAAAAATGCACAGCTGCTTTTCAGCGAGATAAAAAACGAGAAGTCGCCATATACTGAAGACGCTACTTACTATTTTGCTTATATCGCCTACCTGAACAAAGATTACCATTTAGCCTTAGTCAACTTCGAAAAGCTAAAAAATTCGAAGAAATACGAGAGCAGCTATCCGTACTACATCACTGCGGTTTATTTTTTGGATAAACGCTATGATGACGTGATCAGTTATGCAGTGCCGATCCTGAAAACCACGCATCAGCAGCACGAAACCGAAATGTTGCGCATTGTAGGCGCTTCCTACTTTGCTAAAGCTGACTACGATAATTCGGTAAGCTATTACAGCCGCTTTGAAGAGCAGGACCGGGGAAAAACTCAAAACACACAAGACAGCTACCAGATGGGCTATGCCTATTACAAAGTGGGCAACTACGCCAAATCTGCCAGCGAATTGGAAAAATTGGTTGATCAGAACGATGTGTACGCCCAAAACGGTAACTATACATTAGGCAACGTTTTCCTGAAAATGAAGGACAAGCAAAGTGCCCGCAACGCTTTCTTCGTAGCATCAAAGCTGAGTTTTGATCCTCAGCTACAGGAAGATGGCTTGTATGAATATGCCAAGCTATCCTACGAACTTGATTTTAACACTCAGGCGCTGGATGCAACAAGATTATATTTAAAGAACTACCCCCAATCGCGCAGGACTGATGAGGTTAAAACCCTGCTTGGTGAGGAGTTGCTGACTTCAAAAAATTACAAAGAAGCAGTTGAAATATTAGAGCCAATACCTAATAAATCGGCAAGCGCAAAGGCGGCTTATCAAAAAGTGACTTACTATCGTGGCCTGGAATTTTATAACGAACGTGCTTTTGAAAACGCCATCGGTATTTTCCTTCGTTCATTAAAAGTTCCATCTGACCGCAAAACAGAAGCCTTAACGGTTTACTGGATGGCCGAAGCCATGTTCGAGGTGCGTAAATACGGTGAGTCCGTTCAGAATTTTGAACGCTTCCTGGATATGGATGCCGCCAGCGAAACATCCGTTTACAATTATGCCAACTATGCTTTGGCTTATGCAGCTTTTGGTGACGAGCAGTATAAAAAAGCGGCCCATTACTTCGAGAAGTTTTTAGCTGGCGATGAAAAAGACAGGAATACCATCAACGACGCAGTCACCCGTTTAGGTGATAGCTACTTCGTACTAAAAGAATACGGCAAAGCACGCGAAAACTACGACAAGATCATCTCACAGCATATCAAAGGCGAAGATTATGCATTGTTTCAACGTGGTATGATACAAGGGTTGCAAGGGTCGCCGGATGCTAAGATCAGCACAATGACGGATGTGCTCAACCAGTTCCCTAATTCTGATTATGCAGATGACGCTTCGTTCGAGATCGCTTACACCTACTTCCTGAAGAACGATGGTTCTATTGCCAAACAGGATTTGCAGGCCATGATACAGAAGTATCCTCATAGCAGTTACATCCCGCGTGCGCTGGTTACTATCGGCCTGATCGATTACAATGCAGGTAATGACGACCTTGCGGTTGAATCATTCAAAAAGGTAATATCAGATTACTCATCAACCGACGAAGCTAAACAGGCGCTGAAACAGATCGAAAAGATATACACCGATAAGGGCGATGCACAAACCTTCATCACTTACGCTGCGTCTACTCCTATAGGCAACTATACTGCTGCCGACCAGGAAAGCATCATGTATAATGCTGCCAACAATCTTTATATGAAAGG
>DATHLW010000382.1:0-6729 GCA_035487675.1 Mucilaginibacter sp.
GACAATATTCTCGCCAGCCGAGTAATACAATTATTCCCGTTGCCACATCAATGGGTACTGTTATTATTAATAACTGCCTTAATTGGTGGATTGGTCGGCGGAATGGCTGCATTATCAGGCATGTTAACGAAAAAAGCATTTAAAAAATAGCAAAGAAAAGTGCCGGGAATATTCCTGGCACTTTTCATATTTTAAATCTGTTTTACAAACTTGCCAGGGTTTGTTTTAAATGTTTTACTGATGGTGTAGTGCTTTTGGCTGTTTCAAAAATATCCTTTGCACTCATGCCTTCTCCATAGTATTCATGATTCGCATCTTTATCTATAGATAAGCTTGAACCATTTATACTGATACCCACAAACAATCCGCGGCTGCGTGAATAAGAATAAACCTCGGCTTCCAACTTGTAATCGGTATTAGCTGATGAAGAACGGCCAACAGGGCCTGCTGTAGCAGATATATCCCCTCCAATAGTAACATCACCATTCTTAACCTTCGCCAATACCCCCTTATGTTTGAACACTAGGATCAAATCAACCGATTGCACGCCAATCTGCGGGCCAATGCTGCCACCGGTCAAAGTAATAAATACCGGGTCGCTCCATCTGCCATTGGGTAGTTTAACTATGGCCACGCCTCTGCCGCGTTTACCACCGACCACCAGTCCGGCATTGATCGTTCTTGGTATGATAACCACACCTTCATATTTTGAAATGAGATCATGTGGAATGCCTTCCTTCATAGCGCCAAAATCCTTAAGGACATTGGAAACACTGTGTATGCGCTCTGTTTCCTTATCACCATTAACAGGCGTAGCTGCTGTCATTATGATAATAAAGCTCAATAAAAAAGGTACAACTAAAAAACTTAACTTTTTCATAGGTCTGTTATTTAATAGTATTATAACATATATCAAACCTCAAAAAACGGTTCTTGTTTCACAAAACGACCTCAAATCATCATACGCGTTCAATTTTGCAGATAAAGCAACAGGCTTGTGAGTTGCGTGCATGCAAATAAGCAACATTGGGATTATTGTTAAATATTTCTATTATCATTTCATCCACATCACCATCACCAACCATTTTGGTAAGTGCCATCATTTGCTCGTTATTATAACCGATGAGCGTTAACGGAAAGCTTTGCTTATTGGCTTTTATTTCCGGGGGGAAACGGAAGATGTCGACATACTCTTCCACATCATCAGCATTAATAAATACAGGGCCGGGCTGGTTATAAGCATTATCAATTTCAAACGGACTATGAGTAAATAACAAGCGCTTATCCACCCCTCTTTCAAAAGGCTTAAGTGATACCCGGCACGGCCCCAACCCTGTTGCTATTTGTTCCATCACTTCGTGACCAAAATCATCTCTGCGTGTTTCGCGAATGTGCTGCACTTCGGTTTTTGACAGCGGTACAATTTTAAAGTTATTCATGATATTCAATTTTTGATGATCAAAGTTCCGCCTATCCCCATCCATTTAAAACCCGGAACTTGCGCAATTATTAATTTAAACACATCTGCACATCAGTAATCCGCATATCTGCACATTTACATATCTGCACATTCGCCTATCTTTGCATGATGATCAGCCCGAACAAGCAGCAAGTATTTTCTATTAGTAATGAGCAACAGTTTGACGAAACAGCATTGCAGATTTTCCGGTTCCAGGCTCAAAATTGTGCTATTTATCGGGAGTTCATATTCAATCTAAAAGTTGATATTAATGCCGTTGACCAGGTAGAAAAGATACCATTCCTGCCGATCAGCTTTTTTAAATCGCATGAAGTACTAAGCAGTCCCGATAAAGTTCAGGTGACTTTCACCAGCTCGGGAACTACCGGCATGATCAACAGCCGTCACCTGGTTACCGATGTGAGCTGGTACGAAGAAAGTTTTCGCCGTGCATTCGATCTGTTTTATGGCGATGTTAAAAATTACACCATACTCGCCTTGCTCCCATCCTATTTGGAGCGTGAAGGTTCGTCACTGATCTACATGGCAGAAGATTTGGTGAAACGGTCAGAAAATCCTGATAGCGGCTTCTATTTATATAATCACGAAGACTTGTTTCAAAAATTAAAAAAGCAACAGCAAGCTAAAAAGCCGACACTTTTAATAGGTGTAACATTTGCCCTGCTTGATTTTGTTGAACACCACGCTATTGATTTTCCTCAACTCATCGTAATGGAAACAGGTGGCATGAAGGGCCGCCGTAAGGAAATGATACGCGAGGAATTACATCAAACTTTATGTAATGGGTTTGGTGTTAATGCTATCCATTCTGAATATGGTATGACCGAATTATTATCGCAGGCATACTCAAACGGTAATGGTATATTTAATTGTCCGCCCTGGATGAAAATTATTACCCGTGACACCAACGATCCGGTAACAACCCTCGATAACGACAAAACCGGTGGCATCAATGTGATCGACCTCGCAAATATGAACTCATGCTCATTCATCGCAACGCAGGATCTGGGAAAAGTTTATGCAGACGGCTCATTTGAGGTACTGGGCCGCTTTGATAACTCTGACATCCGCGGCTGTAATTTGCTGATCGCATGATGACACTAATTTCACGAACCGAGCGAATTACACGAATTATTGGAGGGGGTAATTCGTGCCATTCCAAACAATTCGCCTAATTCGTGCTTATATAAACTTAACTTGCAACTAACAGATATTTGTTATTTTTGGCACACATCAACAAGAAATAAAAGATGATCGAGAAATTTTTGAATGACCAGCAGGACCCAAAAGCCGTAGAGAAAGTTTATTCCCGCCTGGTTGACCTGCTGACAACAGGCGAAGAAATTATTTATATCGCTACTCAGAAAAAGCCGTTGGTTAATTTATTCCCTGATTGTATAGCGCTGACCAATAAGCGCGTGTTATTTTTTACCCCGGCAAATCTTGGGCTGTCTATAAAATTTGTTGATTTTGTTTGGAAGGACATCGTGGATGTGTTTACTAAAGAAGAAATAATCGGTGCTATTTTCAGCGTACGTACTACCAACGGGGCCGAAATGGGTGTTGATTATCTGCCTAAAGTACAGGGCCGCAAGCTATATCAATATGCCCAGGAACGTAAAGAAGCTGAGCGTGAAGCGCGCCGCCTGCGCGACCTGGAAGAAAAACGCGCCGAATCAGGTTCTATTAACCTGGCCGACCATGTGAATACACCTGCCCAACCTGTTGCACCGACTCCCGAACCGCAATCAGCGCCTGCCGTTGCTGCACCTTCAGTTCAAGAAGCCCCAAAACAAGATGAATTGACCGAAAAACTTAAAAAATTAAAAACCTTGTTTGACAACGGCCTCATATCGCAGGAAGAATATAATGCGAAGAAGTTAGAATTATTAAGCGATCTGTAGGTGAATTCGCATTGGCCAAATCAACTAATGACCATTGACCATTTCGACTAATTACCAATAATCCTTTCATCAAAACTAAAAGGTGATTTACTGGTGATTTTTACTTTAGCAGCTTTGGCATGAGAGGGATTCATCAAATAATTAAACTCCTCAAGTACAATAGCCGAAGGTACTTTTAATAACAAGTATTCATTCTTTTGCACGAATGCATTACCTATCTGCTTCAAAATGTTAGGTTCAGGATATTCATTCCAGTTACCGGGCAGTAGTTTAATATCAATTGCAAAAAAATCGTCCGGAACTTCTATGATGAGCATTACTAAATCATCAGGAATATTCGTGGGTGATAAATGAGCCAGGGATTCTAATATTGCCAACGATCGTGATGAAGCCAGGTAAATCATTGCACGTCCTTCGCTGTTCCAACGTCCGCCATATAAACGGGCACCGTTACCACTCAGATCATCAGCATACTGGGCTCTGGTAATACGGTAAAGTACCATCAGGCAAAAATACCGTGCTCAATACGGCCCAGCTCTTTAAAGATTATATCAAAACCAACAGAAGTATCCAAAAGTGAAACAGGTGTTTCGCCTTTGAAAACATGTAACGGGGTTTTCATCCAGGTTTTAAATTTATCGAGAGAGCCAAATACCTCCTCACCGCGTGTATACAAACGGGCAAGCTCAACGGCTTTCTCGGCATATTCAGTTTTGATAATAGCATCATCGTCATAGCGTTGCAGAGTGCGCTCAGAGATGTGCATGATATCAGCAAGCTCCTGGATGGTTAAGGATATTTTTTTTGCTAAAGACAAAAGCAGATGCTTGGGAAGGCCATTACGCGTAAGCTGCAAAATATCAAAATCTGTAGCAGATTGATATGATTTATTATTACCTGCAAATAGGTTGCGAAATAAACTCCCTTTGCTTTGAGTAATGTAAACCGTCATTGGCTCACTGATATAATTATCCTGGTTGTGTTCTTTTTTATGCGACATTTATCCAAATTTAATTACTTTTTGTCGCATTTACAAATTATTCCACAACAATTAAAAAATAATTCTTCTTACCCTTTTGAGCCACGAGAAACTTACCACCGATCAGGTTGTCATTGTTATAGATGTCCTCTGCTGTACCAACTTTATTCTTGTTAATCGCTACACCACCGCCCTGTATCATCTTTTTTGCTTCACCTTTTGATGGGAACACTGTTGTTTTTGCTCCTAAGAGGTCAACCACATTAATACCTGCTGATAACTCGTTCAATGCTATTTTAAAATTAGGCACACCTTCGAATAAGCCAAGCACTTCAGCTTCATTCAGTTCATTTAAAAACTCTATTCCGGTATTACCGAACAAGAATTCAGACGACTGGATCGCTTTCTCATATTCCCTTTCTCCATGTGTACGAATGGTTATATCTTTCGCCAGTGCCTTTTGTAATGCCCTTTGATGCGGTGCTATGGCATGTTCAGCTTCTAATGCTTCAATGGTTTCCCTATCAAACAAAGTAAATATCCGGATATAGGCCTTGGCGTCTTCATCAGAAGTATTCAGCCAGAACTGGTAAAATTTATACGGTGATGTCTTCTCCGGATCAAGCCAGATATTGCCGCCTTCAGTTTTCCCAAATTTTGTGCCATCTGATTTTTTGATCAGTTGAGTAGTAAGCGCGTAAGCCTCGCCTGCATCTTTACGACGTATCAGTTCTGTTCCGGTAACAATATTACCCCATTGATCCGAGCCGCCCATTTGCAGAGCACAGTTATGGTGTTTCCATAAATAGTAAAAGTCATAGCCCTGAACTAATTGGTACGTAAACTCGGTGAATGACATACCTGTGTCTCCGCTGATCCGGTTCTTCACCGAATCTTTGGCCATCATGTAATTCACCGTGATGTGCTTACCTACATCGCGAATAAAATTCAGGAAAGTATAATTCTTGAACCAGTCGTAATTATTGACCATCTGTGCGCTATTGGCACTACCATTAAAATCAAGAAATTTTTCCAGTTGCTTTTGTATACCAGCAAGATTATGCTGCAAAACATCTTCTGATAACAGGTTACGTTCAGCAGATTTGCCCGACGGATCGCCCACCATACCGGTTGCGCCCCCTACTAAAGCAAATGGCTTATGACCAGCCCGCTGAAAGTGGATCAGCGTCATGATCTGCGCCAGGCTGCCCACATGCAGCGAGTCGGCCGTTGGATCAAATCCAATATAGCCTGATACCATACCTTTATTCAGTAATTCCTCGGTTCCGGGCATTATATCATGCAGCATGCCGCGCCAGCGTAGTTCTTCAACAAAATTCATCTTATACATAATATCCCGATAATTATCGGGACTGCAAAGATAGCAGAATAGCCGAAAATCTATTTTTTACCTTCAGCTTAAATAAGAGTCAAACAATTTTCGTATTTTGAGCCTATTCCAATTTGACAGAGAGTGAAGAAATATGAATTTTCTATCGCATTTTTATTTCGACAGGGACACCACCAACTGTTACCATACGCTGGGTACGGTACTGCCTGATCTTTTAAAAAATGCGGATAAAAGCATCATTATCCACCCCGAAAAGTTTCATCATCCCGACAAAAACATAAACGATATTATTTTAGGCTGGCAAAAACACCTGGAGGTGGACCGCTTTTTTCATTCTTCCGGTTTTTTTATTACCCGTTCGCATGCCTTAAAAAATTTACTGGCGCCTGCTATTACCGATTCCCCGGTAAAGCCATTTTTTTTAGGTCATATTGCTTTAGAAATTATATTAGATAACCTGCTCATTACAAAAGGCAAGATTTCTACCGATGATTTTTACCATCATTTAGACTCCTGCAACACCGATGTGATAAAGGAATTCCTGAACTTCTCCGGCTTAAAAGAAACAGACCGTTTCTTTAAGTTCTATAATGAATTTAAAAGAAGCCGCTACCTGGAAACCTACGCCCAAAATCACCAGGTAACTTATGCGCTGAAACGTATCTGCATGCGTGTATGGAAAGATCCGTTTACGCCTGAACAGGAAGAAAGAATGACGGGGATCATTACGGCTTATCGTAATGCTTTACAGGTTGATTTTATGTCAATTTTTGATGATATCTCCGGCTTATTATCACTTAATTAGTGGCTGTTTTAAAGCCGTCATCAACTAAAGCATAGTGGCAACATCGTAAATTCTTATAAAAGGTCCACAAAAGCGCCTAAAAACCAGTATTTAAGATTAAAATATTTTTTATTAGAATAAAATATATCCGTACCTTTGCAGTCCCAATTGTTAATTGGGAAAAGGAGAAAATTTATTTTGGCAAAAAAACAAGAAGCAGAAAAAGAATTA
>DATHLW010000383.1:0-4021 GCA_035487675.1 Mucilaginibacter sp.
CAGTCGTACGACCAGAATGCGACCACATTATCCGATTGTCCGGGAAAACGGTAATACTTTCGTACATCGATCACAATGGATTGCCAGTTGTTATTACTGCCCAAAAATTTCTGGTAATTATAATACTGCACCGCACCATAAAATCCTTTCGACGCGTTAACGGAGTTGTCCCTGCTGTCAAACAAGGCGTTTAGACTTAAACCTGACGATATAGTATGAACCCCGGACCCATAGGTGTCGTAATCGGACGGGTCGCCGTCCTTCGTCGGCCCATGCGTAATGTTCCAGTGCTGTTGTAATTTGTAACCTGCGCCAAGAAAAAAGTCACCTGCCACATGCCTCATCACCACTTCTGAAAAACGGAACAAATTATACCGCATACGCTCCTTATCATCAATAGCTGAATTGCTGCCCAATCCGTAAGTGGCCTGAGGATATATATAAAAACGGGTGTCACCCAAAAATACGTACTCGTTGTTTCTTGTCCAGATGGTGGATACTATCGGCAAGGTAAATTGCCTTTTTTGCGTATATCCCATACTGGTGGTTATCGATGATATTTTTGAGCCTGGTGATGGCCGGAAAACAATATTGCCCGTTAGTGTAGCCGCAAGTTCAGTCTGCAACGAATAGCCTACAGCCGGCACAAATGAAATAATTGGCTTTCGGCCGATAGTATCCAATTTGGCAGGTTTATAATTTTTTGTAAAAATGGACTGCAGCACATCGCCGAGGTCCTTTTGCTGGCTGGTATCTGCCGTTACTTTAACAGCTGTGTCCTTTTGCGGGTATTTAGTTAAGGGAATGAGCTTTTTGTCCTGCGCAAAAACGCGGTCACAAAAAATCACAGCAAATAGCGTTAACAGGCTTACCGCGAAAATACGCTTCATGATAAAGTTGTAAAAGGGCATTATTTACCCGGCCCATAATTGATTATCGGGGCGCAATATTAAAATTTTTAATCAACTAAAAGAAATCATTGACGATCAATATAAATTGAATTCCCCTTTCATAAAAACATTTGGTTACAAATTTCGTATTATCTATTTTTAAATGTATAATTTATATTTATCTATTTAATAATAGATAATTATTGTTTATCCAATTATAAATTGATAATATTGTATTATGAATGGCGTCATAACCGGAGACATCACCAATTTCACTTCAATAAAGGTGGATGAAAAAGAGGGTCTGATCAACCAAACCAGCCGGCTCATTAAATCGTGGGTAAGCAGGCCGGAGTATGCCGAAGTATTCAGGGGGGATAGCTTCCAGTTGTTGTTTGATGACATCAGCGCCACTTTATACAAAAGCATACAGATCAGGTGCTGGCTCAAACAACATACCGAGGATCAGAAGGCCCCGCTTGATGCGCGGATATCCATCGGTTTTGGTAAAGTGGATTACTTTGGAACATCCGTTTTGGATTCGGATGGTGAAGCCTTTCATTTATCGGGCCGCGCATTTGATGAGATGAAGAATACGCACAATTACTACCAGGTATCAACCAACGACCAGGCGGTTAATGAACAGTTGAAAATTATCCTCAACCTGGCAAATATCATTATCAGTCAGTGGACAAAAAACCAGGCCGAAGTGATCTTCCTGCTGTTAGAAGGTAAAACACAACAGGAAATGGCTGATGAGCTAAAAATTGCCCAATCGGCAGTAAACAACCGCATCAAGCTTGCCCGGTGGAAGGAAATTGATAAAACAATACGTTATATTGCATCATTAATACAGGGATGACAGCAGTAGAATTAAACCTATTATTACGCCTGATAGTAGCACATTTATTAACCGATTTTGTGCTGCAGCCCAGTGAATGGGTCAACCAGAAAAAGCAAAGAAAGCACCGTTCGGCAAAATTATATCTGCATGTGCTGGTGGCGGGTGTTACGGCTTACCTATTCTCGGGCCTGTGGGGTAATTGGTGGCTGCCCCTGGTGATCATGATCACCCATTTCTTTATTGATCTGTGGAAACTCCATCGCCCGGAAAACGTCCTCTACTTTATCATCGACCAGTTGCTGCATGTTTTTGTCATTGTTATCGTATGGGTAGCACTTTTTTATAACCTGCATACGGTGCAGTGCTATCTTGCGCAACTGCTTCAAAATACAAAGCTGTGGTTCATCGTCACCGGTTATATACTGGTAACATGGCCTTTGGGGATCATTATTGGCATTGCGACTGATAAATGGCGCATAGCCGCTGAAGTAAGCAAAGACGGCCTGCAAAAAGCCGGCGTATGGATAGGCTTTTTTGAACGGCTGCTGATACTCACTTTTATCCTGAGCAATCAATTCGCCGCTGTCGGTTTCCTGATAGCCGCAAAATCCATCCTACGGTTCAGCGACAAGGAAAACACGCAGAAAAAAACCGAATATGTATTGATAGGTACACTGATGAGCTTTGCCGCTGCAGTTATTATTGGGATATTGATCAATAGGGCGTTATAACAACTCACCCTGCCGTTGCTTCGCTCGGCATCCCTCTCTACCGCAAGCGGTAAAGAGGGAATAGAACAGAATTTTTACTTTTTTTACCCTCTTTATGGCTTGCCATAGAGAGGGTCGACCAGCGCAGCGTAGTCGGGGTGAGTCAACTCTGCGAGCGACGTCCGTCATCAATCCGGATTAATATTTTATTGAGAACGTTATATATATCATTAAGAATCTCATCATTAGTAAACCTCAAAACTGTCAAGCCCAAACCAGATAAAACCTCATCTCTGTTTTTATCATATTCCATTTTAAATAGGTGAATCGGGCCATCTGCTTCAATTACCAATTTGGCTTTAGAACAATAAAAGTCTGGAATGTAATAGAGATTCTTTCCAAACGCTGACTCAACGCACACAGGGTGCTGTCTTAAAAACTTGTAGCTATTAAATCTCCTGTTTCTGAGATGTCTCCATAAAAGTTCTTCGGCCGGCGTTTGTTGCTTTCGCAGATCGCGGCACAGGTCGATAATGTTAGGCATAAGTCAAAAATATAAAACTAATATGGTTTATCAAGCCGTCTATTTGACTCACCCTGCCGTTGCTTCGCCCGGCGTCCCTCTCTACCGCAAGCGGTAAAGAGAGAATAGAACTGTATTTTTACTTTTTTTTAGCCTTTTTACGGGTTGCCGTAGAGAGGCTCGACCAGCGCAGTCCCGATTGCTATCGGGATGAATCGAATAGGTGAGTATAAACTAATTCCTGTTCTAAATTGTCTTTTCTGTACTTCCTATTCTTATTCCCCATTTTTCCAGCATTCCCATAATGTCCTGTAATTTCATGGGTTTGCTCAAATAATCGTCCATACCGGCGTCAAGACAAATTTGTCTATCGTCTGACATGGCATTGGCGGTAGTGGCAATAATTACCGGCTGCTGCTCAATATTATCGCGTATAAACCGGGTAGCTTCCAATCCGTCCATCTCGGGCATTTGTACGTCCATCAGTACCAGATCATATTTTTTAGCCATTGCTGCGTTTACTGCCTCACGCCCGTTATTTGCTATATCGGCCTGGTAACCCAGTTTAAATAAAATATGTGTTGCCAGTTTCTGGTTGATCAGGTTATCTTCAGCTATCAAAATATTCATCGGATATTTCACGGCAAAATCTAACGAGAACGGAGATTTTGCAACTTCGACCTCTTTAACAAGCCTGTTATGCGTCTTTAACAGTTCAATCACATGATTTTGTAAAACCATTTGCCTTGTCGGTTTAATCAATATGGCTTTGAACAGGTTGTCCGAATATTTACTTTGCTCATTGCCCGAACTTAACAGGATCATAGGGAGGTCCGGATGGGTCTGTTTAATGCTTTTGGCCAGCTCAACACCATCCATATACGGCATATTCATATCCGTAATGACCAGGTCTACCGCCTGTTTCAAGGAAAGGATCATTAAGGCCTGCTCTCCCGACTCTGCCATAACAGGCACCAGGTTCCACTGTTTAAGTTGTGTTTCGAGAATATTACGATTGGTAGGATTATCATCAACCACTAAAACATGTTTGTTG
>DATHLW010000384.1:0-2382 GCA_035487675.1 Mucilaginibacter sp.
AGAAAGGTAACCAGCATACACCTTTCGGTCGTAGCTAAAGCCATAAGTTTGGTTAGCATTTGGTACCCAGGCAGTTCCGGCCAGCGTATCAGTAACTACGGAGTTATTGATATTCTCCAGCACTACCTTAGCTCCCGTTTCAATGGTGAATTTTTTGGTTACAGGCTGGGTATAGTCAATAGAAATATCGGTTTCATGATCTGTACCGGGGTTATTACTTCTAATTCCAGAATAATGCCCATTGGACAGAGAATCGGTTTGCTGAATAAAATTAGACAGGTTATTGCCATAGCTTGAGGTAAATAATATATCCAACTCTTGCCCTTCTTTGTTAAAAGTCTTTTTATAGTCAACGCTATAATCAAAATATTTCCCTCTGAAACGGCTGTCTGAGTTTCTCAGACTCCTGATATCTGAAATCGTATCGGCAGGTAAGTTAATTGTGCTCAACGACTGGTTGGTTGGTCCATTGTTATGGTTCTTAAAATAATTGTATCCAAATGATACGGTCAGCGCGTCTTTCTTGGTTATGTCCCAGTTAAATCCTATGCCTGAGTGGAAACCGCCTCTTGTAAAAGCGCTGTTTCCACGCTGATATAAATCAGTAACCGTATTGCCACTATATGATTTATTATCCGATGTATTAATAGTCGTGGTATTGACCTGCTCGCCGCCTCCAAAAAATCCATTTACCCCAAAATTACCTTTGCGAACATTTAAGTTAAGGTTGGCGTTCTCGCGCCGCGTGCCTGCCGAAAGGTTAACGTTGCCGTTAACTCCCTGCACCTTGCTGTCCTTTAAAACAATATTGATAATTCCGCCGGTACCATTCGCATCGTACTTAGCCCCCGGACTGGTGATCACCTCAATACTTTTGATCTGGGTGGCTGGGATTGATTGCAGTGCATCGGCCAAGCTTGCACCAAATATGCTTGATGGCTTACCGTTAATCAAAAAACGTATGTTGGAGTTGCCCTGTAACTGTACATTACCATCTATATCAACGGTAACCTGAGGTACCTTTTGCAATACGTCTGATGCGGTTCCGCTCTGTGATGTAAGATCATTGGCAACGTTGAAAACCATTTTATCTATTTTATTCTGAACAACAGGAGCCTTATCTACGATCTGAACTGATTGCAATTGATTTTGAACAGGTTCAATGGCAATAACACCCAACGCTATATTCGGCGTGGAGCCGCCGATACTTAAATGGTCTATTGTTTTCTTCTTATAACCAATAAAATCAACTGCAATACTGTATTCACCGGGGTTTAAATTTGAAATGGTGAAAGCCCCTTTAGGGTCCGTCACTACACCATTAATAGGGCTTGCTGTCCCATCTTTAAAAATGCTGACAGTAGCATAATCAACGGGTTGCTTGGTAACTGCATCAATCACTTTACCGCTTATATGGCCTTTAGGGTCATTATAAGGCTGTGCATTAATTAGTGTTGAAGAGCCAAGAAAAATTAATAAAATGATAACAATATTTCGCATAATTTTTTGATCACTGATCTTTAAATTCGGGCGAAAATGCTCAGAAATTTTGGATTAAATCTGTCTGTTTTTGAATTGTAGTCGGATTTTTACAGAACCACAAAGAAGTTACAATTGAACTAGAAGATCAAAACGAGTGTTCCAGAAATAATAAGCAAAGCACCCAAAGCTGATTTTATGGTGATTGGTTCCTTCAGAAATATAGCCGATAAAATAATAGCTAATGCCACGCTTAGCTTGTCAACAGGAGCAACTTGCGACACTTTACCAACCTGCAGCGCTTTAAAATAAAATATCCATGACAAACCAGTCGCACAACCCGACAACACAAGAAATACCCAGTTTGTTTTATTTAGCGCACCCATATTCTCGGCGCTGCCTTTATACAGGGCTATTCCCCAGGCAATTATTAATATGATAACTGTACGTACGGCAGTAGCCAGGTCACTGTCTACCCCTTTAATACCAACTTTCGCAAATATTGCGGTCAGTGCGGCAAAAACTGCCGAAAGTAAAGCATATATCCACCACATAGTTTTTAATTAGTGAATTATTGATTTTGTGAATTATTGAATGCCGGCAAAGTAAATATACATCCTGTATAAAATCTATCGGCTACCAAATGTATCCAAAATTGAGTTTGTACATTTATTGAAAAATTTAACCATCTTCTTCGCCAGTTAGCGAAGATATTTAGAGAGTGCTATGAAGATACTGATCATAGAAGATGAAAAAGGGCTGCGCGAAAGTATTGAAGAATACTTTATGGAGGCCGGTAATATTTGCGAAACCGCATCAAATTACCAGGAGGCCATGTCGAAAGTATGCCTGTATAGCTACGATTGCATATTGCTGGATATTACGGTACCCGGCGGTAGTGGC
>DATHLW010000385.1:0-4788 GCA_035487675.1 Mucilaginibacter sp.
AAAGTTGATAATCTTAATGCATTCACCTTACCTAAGTAAGCAGGTATGGAGTGCAGATGCTCGTTGCGGTCAAAGTCCTCATCCTGCAATGCGTAGATGATATCGAAACCGCTTACCCAGCATAATACGGATAAGGAGAAAAATATCGGCAGCAAAGCAAAATGTCCTGTTACTACTAAATAAGCACCGATAGGGGCAAGGGATAATCCCAAGCCTAATACCAAATGGCACAATGCCGTAAACCGTTTAGTCGCGCTATAACCCAATACAACCAATAAGGCTACCGGCGACAGGTAGAAACAAAGCCTGTTGATGAACCAGGTTGTAACAATAAATAACGTACAATTGATCAGCGTAAAAGTTAGTGCCGCTGCCGGACTGATGCGTCCTGCCGGGATGTCCCGTACTTTGGTACGAGGGTTTTTGGCATCGATGTTCCTGTCGAGATAACGGTTAAAGGCCATTGCTGAATTTCGTGCAAATACCATGCATAATACCATTAACCCCAGTTTTAGCCAGTCGAATCGGTAGCTGGTGGTGGTAACTGCCAGAAAATAGCCGATAAAGGCAAATGGCATTGCAAAAATGGTATGCGTAAAGGTGACTAATGAAAGATACTTTTTCATCTTATTTATAATATTCTGAATCAAATGCAGGCACTTCAAAATTCCTGTTTACCTCGCTTATAAAACCAAGTACTTCGTCTCTGCCGCCATGTGTTTCGGCGGAGGTTACAAAGATCGCCGGAACCTCGTCAAATGTAGTTAATAATGCCTTTTTAAACTTAGCTATATTCTGATCTGTTTTTACCGACGATTGCTTATCGGCCTTGGTAAATACCAGCACGAACGACAGGCCTTTTTCGCCCAACCAATTGCAGAACTCTAAATCTATCTTTTGCGGTTCAAGGCGGCTGTCTATCAGCACCATTACACATTGCAGGCTTTCGCGTTTATCCAGGTAGGTATGTATAAACTTATCCCAGTCGGCTTTTTTGCTTTTTGATGCACGCGCATAGCCATAACCCGGCAAGTCGACAATGTACCAGTTATCGTTGATCAGGAAGTGATTGATGAGCTGTGTCTTTCCGGGTGTTTGTGATGTTTTGGCTAACCCCTTCTTGGCCGTCAGCATATTGATGAGCGACGATTTCCCTACATTTGATCTTCCGATAAAAGCATATTCGGGCTTTACCGGCGGTGGTAGCTTGGATATCTGGGTGTTGCTGCAAATGAATTCGGCGGATTTTACAATCATGGGGCAAAGGTAGTGATTAGAGATTAGTTAATCAGAGATTAGTGATTAGTTAACCAGTGATTAGTGATCAGAGATTAGTTAATCGGTGATTAGTGATTAGTTAATAAAGGGATGCAGATACAGCCTGATTACTGATTAACTGATAATCGATCACTAAAATGCATGTTGTGACATTTATTATTATACTATGACATTGTATACAAGGTTTATAAGCAACTTTGTATTAACATTTCAACCTTCCAACTTTACAACTTTTCAACATAAGAGAATGGAAAATTATACAGTCCCCGCAAACACCCGCATAGGCCATGTGCACCTGAAAGTGAGCGATCTGCAGCGCTCGTTAGACTTTTACTGCGGTCTGCTTGGTTTTGAGCTGATGATGAAATATGGCACACAAGCTGCTTTTATATCTGCCGGAGGGTACCACCATCATATCGGCCTTAACACCTGGCACAGCAAAGGTCAGCCGCCAGCGCCCGAAACCGCACCCGGATTATTCCACACCGCAATATTATATCCCGAAAGGAAAGATCTGGCCATCATACTGCAACGTCTTATCGATGCCAAATACCCCATTACCGGTGCATCAGACCATGGTGTATCAGAAGCTATTTATCTGGATGACCCCGACGGCAATGGCGTAGAGCTATACTGGGATCGTCCCCGTGAGCTTTGGCCCAAAGATGATAATGGTGATTTGACGATGTTTACCCGTCAGCTTGATCTGCATGGGTTATTGGCATTGGCGAAGTGATGTTGGCTTGGTGTCATGGCTGTCTTGTTGCAGGAGTAACAAGATCACAGGATAGTACAAGACGCAGCGTGAGGCAAAAGATAAAAAGCTCTCCTCACGGGGGGTAATAATATAAAGTTGGGACAAATTATTTTCAACTTGCTTTAATTATGCATTTCAGTAACACGAATAACCCTTAGAAGCATTGTATCAAGTCTGATCACAGACACGTGTTCAGTGCCGTTAATTCGATAATCACAGTAAAAACCATTTGGTGTATCTGCATTATTTATGGTGTCTAACCATTTCTTGTTAGCTTGTTTTTCTGAATTTGTCTTAATAGAGTCACTTTCAATTTTCTTAATTATATCGCTGTTGTCAATATCTTTATCTTCTATTGCAATGAATTTTATTAATTCGATTTTATTGGGTTTATTAATGCTATCTAAATAATGCTTAACAACATATTTTGCCCTTGCATTTGGAGATAGCGTCATGGTACATGAAGTAAGGGGCAATAACAGAATAAGCCAGTAAAATTTCTTCATCGCGGTAAGGTTTATCCAAATCTACAACTTTTGCAGCAATAAATATTAGCGATGATTGTCGTGTATTGTCTTGCCTGGCCTATTACCGGACAATAGGACAGACAGTATAATAGTATATTAGTATTTAATATTAATATATTGATATACAATAGTTTATATTTTTATTATTACTGATATGTCATATTGTCCTGCTGTCTTGTTATAGGAGTAACAGGATAAACTGGACGCTATAAGACAATCAATACTAAATCTCAATCTAATAAATAATAGATTATTATAGTTATTGATATATCACATGTCCTGTCTGTCTTGTTGCAGGAGTAACAGGAAAGTAAGACAGAGCAGAACAATCCATACTAATTCTTAATTTGATAAATAACAGACCATCAAAGGTAATGAGGATCATGCTGTCCTGTTGTCTTGTTATAGGAGTAACAGTACAACAGGACAGCCATGCCAGCCTAATATTAACCAATCAACTTAATCAACCCAATCAACTCAATCAACCAAATAACCTATCTTTGCCCCCAATGAGCAAAACAGTAACACCCTATACCGATGAGCAGGGCACTAAAAAGGAACAGGTGGCCGATATGTTCAACAACATCTCCAAAACCTACGATTTCCTGAACCATTTTATGTCGCTGGGTATCGATATCATCTGGCGCAAAAAAGCGATCAATGAGTTGAAGAAAGATCAGCCCAAACTGATATTGGATGTGGCTACCGGTACGGGCGATTTTGCTTTTGAGGCGCTCAAGATATTAAGGCCCGAAAAGATAATCGGGGTGGATATTTCCCGTGGTATGCTGGATGTTGCCGAAGAGAAAATAACCAAACGCAACTTAAGCGACCGTTTTGAAGTAAAACTGGGTGATTCGGAAAAGCTGCCTTTCAGCGATAAGGGGTTCGATGCGGTTACCGTGGCCTATGGCGTGCGCAACTTCGAGAACCTGGAGCAGGGTTTGGCAGATATTTTGCGTGTACTAAGGCCGGGCGGAAAAGCGGTAGTGCTGGAGTTTTCAAAACCTAAGGTATTCCCCATAAAACAGTTGTACAATTTTTATTTCAACTATATTACGCCTGGTATCGGCAAGCTCTTTTCGAAAGATTCGAGGGCTTATACCTACCTGCCCGAGTCGGTAGCAGCATTCCCTGACGGGAAAAACTTTACCGGCCTTATGGACAAGGTGGGCTTTAAACATACCAAATGCAGGCCGTTAGCGTTTGGTATCTGTTCAATATACACGGGCGTTAAATGAATTTAATTTTTAAATAGGGCTATAGGTTCCCCTCTCGAGAGGGGTAGGGGTGTGTTCTTCAGCATGCGTAGAAACCCACCCCTGCTACTACACAGTCCAGCGCACCCCCTCCCGAGAGGGGAGCTAAAAATTATAGTTGATGATAAAAATAAACCTACACGGGCGTTAAATGAATAAAACCAGGTACCTAACCATTATTTTTATTCTTTTTTGCGGGCAAACGCTCTTCGCCCAGCGTGCCCCGGCGTGGGGTGGCGGCTCCGATCAGGCCGATTACAGCTTCGGTTTTACCTTTCAGTATATCAGCAGTTATTTTAAGATCGATAAAAAGCCCACCTGGCAGCAACCCTACTTCGACAAAGACCTGAACAAGTATACCACCACTGCGCTTACCAACATTGGCTCAAACAACTCGCCGGGCTTTGCGGTTAGTTTTCTTTTTCGATACCGTATCGATGAGCACCTGGAAGCACGTACCACACCGGGCTTGGTTTTTGCCGACAGGACGGTAGATTATACATTTGTAGACCCATCACAGAATGTGAGTAAGCCTGTGCAGGCTACCATGGTGGAGTTCCCGGTATCAATCAAACTGAAGTCGGACCGTGTGGACAATTACCGCGCTTATATTATGGCAGGAGTGAAGTATTCGGAGGGCATTGGTGTCAAAAGAAACAAGCCGGATATCAACCCTACACAAGCCTTATTGACCAATAAACCGGGTTTCGGCTCGTACGAAGTAGGGCTTGGCTGCGATATTTATTTTGAATATTTTAAGCTTTCGCCCGAAATAAAACTTTCAAATTCATTTGGTAACCTGCTTATTCCCGAAGCTAATCCATATGCGGAACCTATTAATAAGTTATCCCTGCATACGATAACAATCAGCCTTATTTTTGAGTAGGATGGGTAGTCCGCAAGTCGGCAAAGTCCGCATAAGTCCGAAAAGTATCGATTTCAATTATTTTTCTTGCGGACTTACGGA
>DATHLW010000386.1:0-5421 GCA_035487675.1 Mucilaginibacter sp.
TGTGGGGTGCTGAAACAAGTTCAGCATGACCTTTTTATTCTTCGTCTTTTCGCTCTTCCTTTTGCTCAGGAGATTGATTCGCAGGTTTGGTTATTCCTGCTTTAAATTTTGGTTTAAATCCTAACGCAGGTGGCGGAGTAGATTCCTCTTTTGGTTTTTCCGGCTCAGTGTTTTGGGCAGGTTCAGCTGGTTTTGTGACACCTGCTTTAAAACGCGGTTTGAATCCGACAGCGGGTGCTGACATTGGTTTTTCACCCTCATTAGGCTTTTCTATTTCCGGTTTTGGTTCTGGCGATGAAGTTGTTTCCGCCGCTTTGGTCGCACCCGCTTTAAACCGTGGCGTGAAACCTACCTTAGGAGCCGGTGCAGCAGGTGTTTCCGACAAAGTTTCATTAATCGTCTGTTCTGCTAGCGGGTTTTCCATCACTACCTTTTCCACCTTTGGTTCCAGCGGGGCCGGGAAACGCAGCCTTAACTTATTGAACCAATATTTTTTGGTATGATCAAAGCTTTTTTCACCCATTTTTTCGAAGTGAACTTTAAATTCAGAAAAAAGCGCAGGCTCTCCCTGTTCAAGGGCAACCAGGCTGATCTTTTTCTTTTTAAAAAATTCGTCGAAAGTCATTTTTTAGATTTGAGATGTGAGATTTGAGATGTGAGACAACCTGCCTTTATCCCAAATCTTATATCTAATATTTTACGTCTACGTCGAGGTCCAACTGATTAAAGTGTAACCCCTTATCCGTTTGTGTCCAGTCCGCACGCTGCTCATCAGTTGCATTCATCAGCTTCGGAAAAAACTCCAGCGGGAAAGCTTCCGACTTACCATCTTCTTTTTCAACAAAAAGCAAGCCATTGCTAAAGGTTACTTTAACTTTCTTTCCCTGCTTACGTGATGTGAATAATGGCATATTACACGATTTATGGATTGAATGGATTTACCTGATAACTGATTAACTGATCACCGGTTAACTAATCTCTACTCAGCCATATTATGATAAACCGCCTGCACGTCGTCGTCCTCTTCCAACTTGTCTATCAGTTTTAATACATCGGCAGTCTGCTCTTCACTTACTTCGTGGAATGACTGTGCAATACGCTCCAGCTTGGCCGACTTGGTTTCGATACCAATCTCTTCCAAAGCCTTTTGCATCTTACCAAAATCTTCAAAAGCAGTATGGATCACAGCAATATCATTGCCTTCTTCATCCGCCTCAATAAATAAGTCTTCCAGCCCGGCATCGATCAGTTCAAACTCCAGTTCCTCCAGGTCGCGGTCGCCGGGAACAAACGTGAAAACAGACTTACGGGTAAAAATAAAATCCAGCGAACCTGTTTTACCCAATGTACCGCCAGTCTTGGTAAAATAACTGCGCACATTAGCTACCGTACGGTTAATATTATCCGTAGCTGTTTCTACCAGGACAGCAACACCATGTGGCGCGTATCCTTCATAAACTATTTCTTCATAATCTTTTTCGTCACGGCTGGTCGCTCTTTTTATAGCGGCCTCCACGCGATCCTTCGGCATGTTCACTGCCTTGGCATTTTGCACAGCGGTACGCAGGCGCGAATTGGTATTTATATCGCCACCGCCAGCTTTTACGGCCATTACAATTTCCTTACCCAGGCGTGTAAACTGCACCGCCATCTTCGACCAGCGCTTTAGTTTCCTTTCTTTACGGAATTCAAATGCTCTTCCCATTTTTCTTTAGTTCATTGTTGATGGTTCATAGATCATGGTTGTCATATCCCGAACCTTCTGCCTCAAAAGCAGGCAGTAAATATAGATATTTTGGTTTAAAGCTTTCTGCTTTATGCCTTCAGCTCAAATTACGTTTTTCAGATTGGTCAGCATGTCCTCAGTCATCGCTTTTAGGTCATATTTCAATTTCCAACCCCAGTCCTGCTGTGCATAGTCGTCGTCAATTGATTTTGGCCAACTGTCGGCAATGGCCTGGCGCGGATCATTTTCAGCATAGCTGATCTCAAAATCCGGGATCACTTTTTTGATCTCGTTAGCCAATTGGGTCGGCGTAAAGCTGATACCCGCCAGGTTATAGGATGAGCGTATAGTCAGTTTTTCAGACGGCGCATCCATCAGCGTAATAGTGGCGCGTATAGCATCATCCATGTACATCATCGGTAAGGCGGTATTGGCTGATAAAAAGCTCTCGTATTTGCCTTTTTTCAATGCCTCATGAAATATATGCACTGCGTAATCTGTAGTGCCGCCTCCGGGATTTGCCCGCCAGCCGATCAATCCTGGATAGCGAAGGCTTCTTACATCAAGCCCGTGTTTTTCATAATAATATTCGCACCAGCGCTCACCTGCCAATTTACTGAAGCCATAAACGGTATTCGGGTCCATCACACAATACTGCGGCGTGTTTTCCTGCGGCGAATGCGGGCCGAAAACAGCGATGGAGCTTGGCCAAAAGACCTTCTTTACCTTAAACTCCACGGCATAATCCAGCACCTGTATCAGTCCGGTCATGTTCAGGTCCCAGGCCATTTTAGGTTTTTGTTCACCTACGGCGGATAAAATAGCTGCCAGCAAATAAACTTGTGTAGGCTGATGTTTGCTAAACAGATGATGCAGGTTGTCCTTATCCAGCACGTTCACAAACTCGAACGGGCCGCTGTGGCGTATGGCGTAGGTAGGATTGTTTATATCAGATGCGATTACCTGTTCGGCGCCATGTATATCCCTTAAAGCGGTGACCAGTTCTGTCCCTATCTGGCCATTGGCGCCGATCACTAAAATCTTTTCGCTCATGCAAGTTAATTATTGATGCGCAAAGGTAGATTTTTTTGCCTGAACAGGAATTGGAAGAATTAATGAATTTGAATAATTTAAAATAAACCATACAGTTTTTACAATTAGTGAAAATTTGACACTCTAATTACCCAATAAATTAAGATTCAGATAATTCGAAATGAATAGCCTCTTATAAAAGCTAAAAAATTCGGATATTTGGGATTCAATTATCAAATTATTTATATCGTTAACAAATTAAACAATGAAAGTCGCAGTAGTAGGTGCCACAGGATTGGTGGGCACTAAAATGTTGCAGGTTCTTGAAGAACGCAACTTCCCGGTAACAGAATTAATCCCCGTAGCTTCAGAAAAGAGTGTTGGTAAAGAAGTAACATTCAAGGGTAAGCAGTATAAGGTGGTTTCTGTTGAGGATGCGATAAAACAGAAGCCCGACCTGGCTTTATTTTCAGCAGGCGGGAGCACTTCACTGGCCCAGGCACCTTTGTTTGCCGAGGCCGGTACAACCGTTGTAGATAATTCATCAGCATGGCGCATGGACCCTACCAAGAAATTGATAGTGCCCGAAGTGAACGCCAATGTGCTGACAGCAGAAGATAAGATCATTGCTAACCCTAACTGCTCAACCATCCAGATGGTTGTGGCATTAAAGCCGTTGCATGATAAATATACGATCAAAAGAATAGTGGTTTCCACTTACCAGTCGGTAACAGGTACCGGTGTAAAGGCCGTTGACCAACTGTTCAACGAGCGTAAAGGCGTCACCGACGGGCCAAGAGCTTATACCTATCCGATAGATCTGAATGTGATCCCCCATATTGATGTGTTTACCGACAACGGTTACACCAAAGAGGAAATGAAGATGATCAAAGAAACCCAGAAGATCATGGGCGACGATAGCATCAAAGTTACGGCTACTACGGTACGTATCCCGGTGATCGGCGGTCACTCTGAGTCGGTAAATATTGAGTTTGAAAACGATTTCGACCTGGACGAAGTAAGGGATATCCTGTCAAAAGCACCTGGCGTACTGGTGGTTGACGACGTAGCCAACCTTAAGTACCCGATGCCGCTGGATGCACACGAAAAAGACGAAGTATTTGTAGGTCGTATCCGCAGAGACGAAAGCCAGGCGAAGACACTGAACTGCTGGATCGTATCAGACAACCTGCGCAAAGGCGCTGCTACCAACGCGGTGCAGATAGCTGAATATTTGGTTGCAAAGCATTTGATAGGGCAGGCGAGTTTGGTTGAATAAGTTAGATTAGGTTGATTGAGTTAGATTAAGTTGGATTAAGTTGATTAGGGTAACCTATTCAACCCAATCAACCAGTCACTAAATCAACTAAATAAAATAGGGATGATCGATTGATTATCCCTATTTTTATGGAAATAAGATCCATGAAATCTAAAATAACCTTTATCCTTATCTTCCTGTTTACATCGTTAAAGAGTTTTGGGCAAAGTGCAGATAGCATTGAGACAGACCTTGCTCGATCCTATGCCCGCGCGAGAGGTGCTTACCTAAGCAATACATTGAATGTGTCTCAGCAATTTCCACAAGAATATAGCTCATTCATCAAAAAATTGTTATATTATTCATCAGCAAAGCCTTCAACCATCAGCTATCCGTTCAATCTGCCTCTTCAGCATCAAATAACAATTTTGAGTTCTGACGATAGCTTATTCAGAATTTACTCATGGCATTATGACGATACATCCGATTGGTTATTCCCCTGCGGAGATGTTTTGCAATATAAATGGCGGGATAAAACATTTTCGAAATCCGATACATTAGAAAAAGCCGGCGTTTATTGCATACAGCAATTTACTTTACGTGATCATGGTAAAACCTATTATCTCTGCGTTTATGTCAACCCGGTTTCCCACGAAGTAAAGAGACAGAGCATAGTAGCATTTACGATAGAAGATGGAAAACTTATTAATGATGTAAAAATATTCAAAACGGACAAAGGACTAACCGATAAAATCGATGTCGATATTTCGGTTTCAAGAAGAATAGTGAAGCAAAAATGGAAAAGTGAATCGGCCTTCAGTTTCAATCCTCAAATCTTAACCGTCGGGTTTCCGGAACACATCGAAAACGATGATCAACCAATCGGGCATATCATTTACAAATTCACCGGCCAATATTTTGAGCGGGTGAAGAATTAAATGATGGAGTTAGAATATTAAAAATTTTCTTTCGGACTTTCCGACTTATGCGGACTTTCGGACTTCACATAATCAACCTAATCAACTAAATTCGCAGCATGATCTCCTTCGCTCATCGTGTGTTTATGGAAGTGGCTGCCAATTTGAGTTTCTCGAAAGCGGCGCAGGTGCTGTTTGTTACGCAGCCAGCCATTAGCAAGCACGTCAAGGCATTGGAAGATCAGTATAAAGTGCCGCTGTTTGAACGCAAGGGAAACAGTATTTTACTCACCGAAGCCGGTAAAAGATTAAACGAATATTTGTTGCAGGCCACCGAGATAGAACGGAAAATTGAGTATGATCTGTCCATCCTCAGCAATGTATCGCAGGCGGCGGGGCATTTGAGGCTGGGGGCCAGTACCACAATCGCCCTGTACATTTTGCCATCCATACTCTCCGGCTTTCAGCGCGAATATGCCAATGTGGAT
>DATHLW010000387.1:0-4239 GCA_035487675.1 Mucilaginibacter sp.
TATTTTTTATGAAGCCAAATTGATAACTTAGCCAAGAATGAACAAGTAGTCTTAAATTTTATTCTTAGTACAATTTTATAGACTAATGAGCAATAGTAGAAAAAACAAAGATTTTAACCCCAATAATTGTCCCGTTACCCATTTTATGAACAAAATTGGGGGCAAATGGAAGGTATTGGTTATTCACGGAGTCAATATGGGTTACAACCGTTTTAGCACCTTGCAGAAAGTTATTCCACATATTAGTAAGCAAATGCTGATTAACCAGCTTCGTGAGCTGGAAGAAGACAATATCATTGAACGAACAGTCTTTGCCGAAATTCCACCACGTGTGGAATACAATATTTCAAGATATGGTAAAACTCTTTTACCTGTGATAATAACTATTCAGCAATGGGGTTTAGAAGACATGAAAAATTTGCCTTCTATTTAACAAGAGAACACTTTGATAAAAGGGTTATCGCCTTAATAAATGCGCAACCAAACTAATTTCGACAAAGATATTATTTTTCTCAGTCTGCTTTAGGACTTACCTTTCAATATATCCCCAATTACTGCCAAAATCCCCTCAAGGTGTTCTAATAGATTACCATTCACCCCGCTGAATTAGAAATGCCGCTTATAACCAATAAGCGGCATTTTGTCTTAGTGGTGCGGTGATAACGACCGCAGGCTGAATTAAGAGGGCCCGAGCTTCTATATCTATATTTAAACCAATTAATCACTATCTTTTACTATTAATTTGTTATTATCTTCTTAATAAATTCAAGCATGAAGTCAAAGTTGTTACTATATGTTTCTTTGATAGTGGATACTTTGATCGCTCTTTCAAAATTTATTGCAGCAGCAATTACAGGCAGTTCTTCAATGTTTGCAGAAGGTATCCATTCGGTAATTGATGCCTGCAGCCAGTTGTTGTTATTGTGGGGTGTAAAAACAAGTCAAAGAAAAGCTGATGAGAGTCGGCCTTTTGGATATGGTAAGGAGCTATATTTCTGGTCATTTATAGTATCACTGATCATTTTTATTTTAGGTGGCTGTATTTCTTTTTATGAGGGTTTAATGCGGCTTGAAAAACCCGTCTCAAATCAAAATCAGTTTTGGAGCTACCTAATATTAACTGTAGCTTTTTTATTCACTATGGTCTCATTAGTTACCGCCTTAAAAGCCTTCAATAAACAGAGGGGAGACATACCATTTTTTACGGCAGTAATGAAAAGCAAAGATCCTTCAACTTTTATTGTGCTTTTGGGTGATGTCGGCGATTTACTGGGATTAATTATAGCCTTCCTGGGTGTGTTTCTGGGGCAATTATTACATCAGCCTTATTTTGATGGGATTGCATCCATGGTAATAGGAATAATCATGATCGCCATTTCTTTATTGCTTGTCAGGGAAAGTAAAAGCTTATTGATGGGCGAAACAACAAGCCGAAAAACTTTACGCAAAATTGTGAAACTTACCGAATCTGATATAGCTGTATTAAAAGTAAAAAGACACTTTTCAATGTACCTATCCCCAGAAGAGGTTCTGTTGCAGCTAAATACTGTTTTTAAAGATGACCTCACTACACAGCAAATAACCGATGCCATCGAGAGGATTATCAAAACTATACAAATTGAATTTCCAAAGATTAAACAAATATTTATCGAACCTGTGGCTGACAAAGCTACACGCCGCTAAAAACGGAGAATCCCCCATCCACACAAATCATTGCTCCCGTAACAAATGCTGATGCATCGCTCAACAGCCACACCAGAGCACCGATAAGCTCATCAGGGTGTCCAAAACGTTTAAATGGTGTATTCCGGATCACGGACTCTCCTCTTGGTGTATAACCCCCTTCTGGTTTGGTTAATAAGTTCCTGTTTTGCTCGGTAAGAAAAAAGCCCGGCGCCAGTGCATTCATTCGGATAGCGTCCCCGTAACGGTTTGCCAATTCCACAGCAAACCATTGATTGTAGCAATCCATAGCAGCTTTGCCCATATTATAGCCAAGTACCTTCGTTACTGCTCTTTTCGAGTTCATGGATGATATATTTACTATACTCCCCTTGCCTGTTTTGGCAATCTCTTCCCCAAAAACCTTCGTTGGTAACAAAGTCCCCCAAAGGTTGAGGTCCATTACCTGCTTCATTCCATCCAGGTTCATCTTAAATATATCTTCTTCAGGTTGCAGTACACCTTGTGGCATATTGCCCCCTGCACCATTTACCAGTCCATCTATGCGACCAAAGGCCTTTAATATCTTATTTTTGGCAGCGATCAATTCATCCTGCTTTAGCACATCTGCTACAACGCCCAAAGCCTTCCCTCCTTTTTCATTTATAGCATCAGCTCTTTCATTTGCGATTGCCTCATTGCGGCCCAATACCGCTACTGTTCCGCCGGCATCAGCAATACCGTTTACAAACGAAGCGCCTAGTATGCCGGTTCCGCCGGTAACTACAATTACTTTACCCTCTAAAGAAAAACTATTATTCATTGGTCTGTGTTTATTTAATGTCCTGGATAGCAATCATATCCATATCTGTATAATCAAGGTTCTCGCCGGCCATGCCCCATATAAAGCTATAACTCGCAGTTCCTCCACCCGAATGTATGCTCCATGGCGGTGAAACTACAGCTTCATAATTATTCAAAGCGATATGCCTGGTTTCGTCGCCCTGCCCCATATAATGAAACACTTTTTGCCCGGCAGGCAGATCGAAATAAAAATACGCCTCCATCCGTCTGTCATGTGTATGAGGCGGCATCGTGTTCCAAACACTACCCTCCTGCAAAATGGTTAAACCCATAACAAGCTGACAGCTCTTGATACCATCCATATGAATATACTTATTGATAGTCCGTCTGTTAGCAGATAATGTATCACCGGCACTCACCTTCGCCGCTTCTGCATGGGTCATTAGCGAGGTAGGATAAAAAGCATGTGCCGGAGCGGATAAGAAATAGAATATTGCCGGGGCGTCAGGATTCTTGCTGGAGAAAGACACGTACTCGGTTCCTTTACCAATATACAAGCAATCGAGTTTATTTACAGCATAAGTTTGCCCGTCGGCTGATACCTCGCCATCACCTCCAACGTTAATAATGCCGATCTCCCGTCGTTCAAGAAAATATCTTGCCCGAAGATTGGGGTAGCTTTTAAGTTCGATTGGCTCATTTGTCGGGTTAGCGGCGCCGACGATCATCCGGTCATAATGAGTATAAACGCAATTAACCTTGCCGGGTTCTATCAAATTATCGATCAAAAACCTTTCCCTTATTAACGCTGTTTGATAAGTTCTGAAGTCATCGGGATGAACGCTATGTATTATTTTCAAAACTGAGTTGGTTTTAGCAAATGTGTTTAGCACAAACCTTGCAAAAGATTAAATATTAACCAAACAAATAAGCGATTTTTTGAAAAATCTTATGGCTATTAGGCAAATATTAATATTTTCATAGATGCTTTAAATTAAATTTCTGGCATTTCAGGCTACTGCCAAACGATAAATTGAATATCTTAGTACCGAAAAACATTGCCGCGATAAAAAGCATGCCTGCAAAATGAAAAAAGTTCAACTGTTTCGAAACTTCCTTTGGTTTCCAATAATAAGTATTACTCTTTTCAATATTACATTTAAGATCGAGGACAAAAATTACCACATTCCGCAGAGTCATTATATTATTTTGGCTATACTGGTTTTTTTGTACCTGTGCACCTTTTTGTTTGGCAGGAGCTCATAAATTAATTTACGCATTGATAATTCTCCGCCTTGTTTAGCAATTTCTCAACGAATTTACTTGCAGGAAGCCTTAATCAGGTGGATTATTTTCAGCCCTTAGAACAAATAGCGTTAATTTTTCGTTTAACAAACTCGGATAATACGCTGAAATATATCAGGATATTAAACTTCAGAATAGAATAATTAAATAATGAAAAAAGCATTAATCACAGGAATTACCGGTCAGGATGGCGCCTATCTTGCAGAACTTTTGATAAAAAAAGGCTACGAGGTACATGGTATTAAAAGAAGAAGTTCTTTATTTAACACCGATCGTATCGACCATCTATATCAGGATCCCCATTAAACAAATATAAAATTTACCCTTCATTATGGTGACCTGTCAGATTCTACCAACCTGATCAGGATCATACAACAGGTTCAACCTGATGAGATTTATAACCTCGGTGCAATGTCGCACGTAAAGGTGAGCTTCGATACACCCGAGTATACAGCTAATGCTGACGGT
>DATHLW010000388.1:0-2380 GCA_035487675.1 Mucilaginibacter sp.
ACGACTGGCTTACGCTTGCAGGCAAGCCGCCATATCTCGATTTGCCAAGTACCTCGTGGGATACTTATTCAACCACTGGTAGGGGTTATATTCAAAGCCGTTTCCGTGGCGCACAGATGGTATATGCCGAAACAGAATATCGTTTTAAGATCGTGAGGAACGGCTTATTGGGCGGGGTGGTATTCTTAAATGGCCAATCATTTTCGGCAGCCAACGGTACAAAGCTGCAATCGATACAGCCGGGCTACGGCACCGGGTTGCGCCTCAAACTGAGCAAGGTATCCAAAACCAACCTGGATGTTGACTACGGCTTCGGCAACCAAAATTCGAGGGGTTTGTTTTTGACAGTGGGTGAGGTGTTTTAAGATAATAACTATAACTATAGTTAACATTCACTTTCTCAAATACATTCTTTTCATTATGTTTGAATTGTAAGTATTACTTACCTAACCCTCTACCGTTATACCTTATGAAAACCAAAATTTTATCCCTGCTGATCGTACTGCTCGCTTGCTTTACAAATGCATTTGGCCAAAAAATATACACAGGCAATGAAGCTGCCGATTGGGTGCAATCTCAAAGAAACATAGCTGATGATTTGATCGATGCCAAAAGCACGCCTGCCCAGGTTGAAAAAGGAGTGATGATCCTGAAAAAAGCATTGGCATTTCTGGATAGTGTTCCTATTAAAGAACTGGCCGCCGGCAATGCTTATTTATACTACCGCCGTTCGGATGCTAACCGCGACCTCGCCAGCGGGTATGCGCTGCTCGGTAAGAAAGATTCGGCACTTGACGCACTCGACAGGATGTATACCAATGGTGCTACGAGTGGTGTTGTCGAGTTTTTAGAAAAGGAGCCAACGTTAGATGCGGTCCGGAAGGAACCCCGCTACCTGGCTATCGTTAAAAAGCTGAATGAAGAGGGTGCTCTATGGAAAAATACGACATTGAAGACCCCGTACAAAACAAATCTTTCAGATGCGGAGAAAGTGGCGGGATTGTCGTTGCTGTGGTCGCAGGCCAAATACAACTTTGTTAATTTCGATCATCTGGATATCGATTGGAACCAAACCTACCTGGATTACCTGCCAAAAGTTCAAAACACCAAATCGACCGCCGAATATTATAAGGTACTTATCAATTTTTATGCTCAATTAAAGGATGGGCACACTAATGTGTATGCGCCGGATTCTTTAGCTGCAGAGTTTTATAGCAGACCGCCATTCCGCACAGAACTGATCGAAGGTCGCGTTTTTGTGAGCCTGGTTTTTAGCGATAGTCTTTATAAATCAGGCATTGTGCCCGGCCTCGAAGTTATCAAAATAGATGGGGAGCCGGTTATCAGCTATGCCGAAAAGAATATAAGGCCCTATGCGAGCAGCTCTACGCCGCAGGATATGGAGATCAGGGAGTTTTCTTATCAGCTTTTATCGGGCCCTAAAAACAAACCTATTATCATCGAATTTAAAGATAAAAACGGCAAAACAATAAACCGTACCATCGCCCGCACAGGATATCATGATGTAAAAGGTTTGAAAACAATGGAATACCAAACCATCGGCAACGTAGGGTATTTAACCATTAACAACTTTGAGGACAATAAGATCATTAAGCAATTTGATTCGCTTTATACTACCGAAATAGCCAAAACCAAAGGGTTGATCATCGATATACGGTATAACGGCGGCGGCGATGGCGGGATCGGTTTCAATATCCTTAAGCGTTTAACTGATAAACCGTTTTTGAACTCACAAGCAAAGATACTCCAGCATTCGTCCAGGCCATACGATGAGCCGCTATGGGACAACCTCGGCTACGGCAGATGGGGTCCTAATGGCAAGATATTTTATAACAAACCAGTTATTATACTGATAGGCCCGCGGACATTCTCTGCCGCAGAAGATTTTACAGTAGCATTTGACTATATGAAACGCGGTACCTTAGTTGGCTTGCCAACGGGCGGCAGCACTGGTCAGCCGGTGCCATTTAGTTTGCCGGGTGGAGGCAATGCACGCGTATGTGGTAAACGGGACACATATCCTGATGGAAAAGAGTTTGTGGGTATCGGTATTATGCCAAATGTCACAGTTAAAAAAACCATTAAAGATCTTTTGAGCGGAAAGGATGCTGCAAAAGATAAAGCGCTGGAGATATTAAATAAGTAATTATAAACTTCGATGTCAAAATACCCTTTAGTTAAAGACCCTGATTTAGTCGGAAGTTACCCAGCTCTTGTAAAATCTGGTGGTGGATATGTTTGGGATGAAGTGTTGGAATACCGGGTTTGGTGCCACCCCGAAAGAGGAGCACCCGATGTTGCAGAAGGCGATGATTATTACTATGTTTTTGAAACTTGCGAAGAAGCATTTGAATATTCA
>DATHLW010000389.1:0-10213 GCA_035487675.1 Mucilaginibacter sp.
TAGCGATGCCTTGCAACGTTTCTTCAACAATAGTGTTGGATTCAGCAAGTTTATCCTGGGCCTTCCTGGAAATCTTCCGTATAAATCTGCCAAAAAATACTGCAGTCACAACTAAAACAGGCAGCACAACCAATAAGGATAAAGTTAGCTTTATGGATACTATCGCCAAAAACGCAATGCCACCAATCAGTAATACCATCTGCCTGATCATCTCGGCAAGGGTAGTGGTCAGGGTATCCTGTATCTGTGAAAGATCGGCTGAAATGCGGCTATTCAATTCACCCACGCGACGATTGGAGAAGAAATTCATCGGCAGGGTGATCAGCTTGAAATAAGTATCCCGCCTGATGTCAGCTAATGACCTCTCTGCAACCTGCACAAACCACAATATTCTGAAAAAAGAAACAAATGCTTGTGAAAATAACACGATCAGCGCCAGTAAGGCAATGCCCTGAACAGTTGCAGGCAAGAATTTATTGGTATGTTTTCCCTGTGCAGCATCAATCAGTCCGCCCATAAAAGACGGAAATGCAAGTCCGACCAAACTGGATAGGAAAAGGAAAAATAAAGCTGCTATGAATTTACTCCGGTACGGTTTGATGTACGATAGCAGTTTGGAAATATTCTTTAAGGTTTGCCTGTTCAATTTAGCTTTCGGAAGTTCTTCTCCCTGTTTGCCGCCACTATTCAGACTACTTCTTCCTCTTGCCATTATTTTTAATTTATAAAAGCAGCAAAATTAAGCCTTTACAGACCGTTTCCTTGATAATAAGTATAAAATTGACGCAAACATGAGAACTGCAATGGCAATGAAGATACGCAATAGTTTTACCTGGTGTTCTCTTTCTTTCCGGGCTTCCTGTTTCAATTGATCAATTTGTTGTCTCAACCTGTTGATCGTATTCATATAAGCGAGAGTGACATTCTCCGTTTCGGCTGAATGAGTTTGCGCTTGTTGTTGCTGAAAAACGCGGTAGTCCATTAATATCTTTAGCTCACGAAAAATATCGTCATCAGTTTTCACAATATCCATCAAAATATCGTTCGATCTGCGAATATCCTTCTTGGTTTGCAGGCCAAAAATACCGGTATGCTTGGCAAGGCTCTGATCATATTGCCCAAACTTTTGTCTGCGCATATCAAGCATTTGATTGATCTTTGCCCTTTGCAGTTGATATGCTAATGAATCTGAATTTACTGCTTTCTGTGCTAAAGCAGGTAAACACAATAAGCAGATCAAACAGAATCCGATAAATTTTTTCATAAGCAAATGATTATTCAAAATCGATTATCACACTGTCGCCCAGGTTCAAACCCAGCAAACCACTCGCGTTGCCTTTATTTATGGCAATCTCCAGGTGGTCGCTTATGCCAAACAGGCATAGTTTTTCACCTTCGGGTACTTCATTATAATGCCAGCTCAGGTGGTTTATAGTTTCGTTTCGCTTAAAGGATAAAGTGAACTGTCTTCCTTGTTGTACTTTATTAAAAAACTCCTTTGTGATATTTGTTATAACGTTTTGGAACGAATCGATATAGATCACTGCCCCCTTGATCATATTTTTTTCCACAATGGGCTGCAGGTTCATCTTCTTTTCCATACCTGCCACAGGCAAACCGATCTCGCTTAACTTGCCTCCGCCGGCTAAATGACAGGCCGCTTTCACAAAAATATCTGTCAATGGAAAATGCAGGAATTTAAGGTCCTGCATGATGTTGATCTCTACAATTTCATCTGGTTCTGAGTCAAACATTAGCGAGAAAATACCATTGTCGGACCCAACAAAATAATGATTCTTATACCTGACAGCGAGGTACTTAGTATCTGAATTATATACGGTATCAATCCCTATCAGGTGAACGGTTTGCTCGGGAAAATAGTAAAAACTGTTCTTAAGTATAAAGGCTGCCTGTTGTACATTAAATGCCGCTACGCTATGCGTTATGTCAACAATATTTACTGCTGGCAACAATTTTAAGATACTTCCTTTAAGTGCAGCCTGGTAAATGTCTTTGTCGCCCAAGTCCGTAGTTAAAGTTATTATTGCCATCAATTTTTTAAATATTTATTGCTAATCTTGTGCTAGCATTTGATGCTACAAATATTCAATTTTTAATTCATAAAAAATTCCGCAACTATAAAATCATTACTGTTGAACGAACTAAAAATATCTATTGATAATGTTAACCCTGCAGTACTGTGGGGCCCGAATAACGACCACTTCGAGATCATCAAAAAGCAATACCCCAAGCTGAAATTGGTTGCAAGAGGTAGCGAGTTAAAGGTTTTAGGTGATGATCACGAACTGGCAATTTTTGATGAAAAATTCAGCCATTTACTTAACCACGTCGAAAAATTCGAGAATCTGAATATAACCGACCTTGAAAGGATTTTAGGTTCAAAAGCAGTATCAACCACAACCCCAGAACCGGTAAGTGATAAATCGACAACAGGAGAAGTATTAGTATTTGGTCCCAACGGGATATTGGTAAAAGCCCGCACGGCTAACCAAAAACGAATGGTAACCGGCATTGATAAAAACGATATCCTGTTTGCCATTGGGCCTGCCGGTACAGGTAAAACCTATACTGCTGTAGCGTTGGCTGTACGAGCATTAAAGAACAAAGAGATCAAACGTATTATCTTAACACGTCCTGCAGTTGAGGCAGGGGAGAACCTTGGATTTCTACCGGGTGACCTGAAAGAAAAGATCGATCCGTATTTGAGGCCTTTGTATGATGCACTGGATGATATGATCCCCGCGGAAAAACTGAAAGTTTACCTGGAGAACCGTACTATTGAGATTGCACCATTAGCCTTTATGCGCGGCCGTACACTGGATAACTGTTTTGTGATATTGGATGAAGCGCAGAATGCTACCGATATGCAATTAAAGATGTTTTTGACTCGTATGGGGCCATCAGCAAAGTTTATTGTTACCGGTGACGTAACGCAGATCGATTTGCCTAAAAAACAGCAGTCGGGCTTGCATACAGCATTAAGAATTTTAACTGACATCAAAGGAATAGAATTGATCTACCTTACAGGAGAGGACGTAGTACGCCACAAACTGGTAAAACGCATTTTGGAGGCTTACGGGGATATACAGTAACCAGTGATTAGTGGTCAGCGATTAGAGATTAGTTGTTTTACTATTCGATAAATCTTGAGTTTATAACTAATCTCTGGTCAACTAGTCTCTAATTAACTAAACATGAACGCAATAAAAGAGACACATTTTCATTTTCCAAAGCAGACCAACTTTTATAAGGGTAAAGTTCGGGATGTATATACTATAGATAATAAATACCTGGCGATGGTGGTTACCGACCGTATCTCTGCATTTGATGTGGTATTACCGGAGCCGATTCCTTATAAAGGACAGGTGCTGAACCAGATAGCTGCTAAATTCTTGCATGATACCAGTGATATAGTACCTAATTGGGTTGTTTCTGTACCGGACCCAAGTGCAACTATCGGCCGTATCTGTGACCCGTTTAAAGTGGAGATGGTTATCCGCGGCTATTTAGCGGGCCACGCATGGCGCGAATACAGTGCAGGTAAAAGACAAGTTTGCGGTGTGGGTTTGCCGGAAGGGCTGAAAGAAAACGATAGACTACCTGCGCCTATAATCACCCCAACCACCAAAGCATCTGTAGGACATGATGAGGATATATCTAAAGAGCAGATATTGGAAAGAGGGATAGTATCTGCTAAGGACTATGCAGAATTGGAAAAATACACCCATGCTTTGTACCAGAGAGGTACCGAAATAGCAGCAAAAAGAGGTTTGATTTTAGTTGATACGAAATATGAGTTCGGGAAGTCTGACGGGAAGATTTATTTGATCGATGAGATACATACGCCCGACTCTTCGAGGTATTTTTATAAGGAAGGGTACGAAGAACGTCAAAAAAATAGTGAGCCTCAAAAGCAACTATCAAAAGAATTTGTAAGAAAGTGGCTTATTGAAAATGGATTTCAAGGCAAGGATGGGCAAGTGGTTCCTGAAATGACTAAAGATATAGTTAATTCAATATCAGATCGTTATATTGAGTTATTTGAACAAATTACAGGTGAAGGATTTGTTAAATCCGATAATGATTCAGTTCTGAACAGGGTAGAAGTGGCAATAAATAAAGCGTTAACAGCCCTGTAATTTTTTATTGTATATAAAAATATTATATCTTAGTAGCATAATTAACATACGATGAAATTTACTGTTGATAAGCACGATAAATATGTTTTGCTGAAGTTAAACGAATCGAAGCTGAATTCGTTGGTAACTCCGCAACTAAAATCTGAGTTGATATTGATCAATACTGAAGGGCAGAGAAATATCATCATGGACCTTTCACAGATAAAGTTTGCCGATTCATCAGGATTGAGCAGCCTGTTAGTTGGCCACCGTTTATGCAAAAATGCAGAAGGTGTTTTTATTCTTTCCGGCTTAAATGATGCCGTAGCACGCCTGATCGCAATATCCCAATTAGATTCCGTACTTTCTATAGTTCCGAGTACCGAAGAAGCGATCGATCTTGTTTTTATGGAAGAAGTGGAAAAGCAATTAAAGAAAGAAGCAAAATAAGATCCAATGTTGTTTACCCGATATGAAGTTTGAGGTAACAATACTTGGCAGCAGTTCGGCAACTCCCATTTACAATAGAAATCCGTCGGCGCAGGTACTAAACATCAATGACCGTTTATATTTAGTTGATTGCGGAGAAGGTACGCAACAGCAAATGCTGCGTTTTGATGTCAAGGCTAGTCGCATAGATCATATTTTCATCAGCCATCTTCATGGAGACCATTACCTCGGCCTGGTTGGATTGCTGTCTTCCATGCATCTTAACGGTCGTACCAAGACGTTAAAACTGTTTGGGCCCTCTCAATTAAAGGAAATCATAGACTTACAATTGAAATACTCGGATACAATCTTACAATATCCGATTGATTTTATACCAACCCGTGCTGATAGTGCGGAAGTGGTACTTGATACAACAGACATCATTGTTGAAACCATTCCGCTTGATCACAGAATTGCCTGTACCGGTTTTTTATTCAGACAAAAGAAACGGCTAAAAAAGATCATCAAGGAAATGATCATTGAGTTGAATATACCCATCGACCAATATTCCGCCATAAAAAAAGGCGCCGATTATATTGCCCCTGATGGTAAAGTTTACAAAAACTCTGAAATAACCAACAATCCAAAGGAGCCTAAAAGTTACGCTTACTGTTCCGACACCATATATAACGAAAGTTATTTTACCCAGATAAGCAATGTGGATCTGCTATATCACGAAGCGACCTTTTTGAATAACATGCTTGATAGGGCACAAAGCACTTATCATACCACTGCATTGCAAGCAGGAGAGGTGGCAATAAAAACGCATGCGAAAAGATTATTGATTGGCCATTTCTCGGCCCGTTACAAAACGCTTAACGAACTTTTAGACGAAGCATCCGGCGTTTTCCCGAATACAGAATTGGCTGTTGAGGGGAAAACCTTTATTATTGAATGATTAAGATAATGTGCAGATGTGTAAATATGCAGATGTGCAAGTGATATGATTTTATAATAAGACAATCTGTACATTCGCTCATCTGCACATTCGCACATCCACTCATTTGCACATCAATTTTTATCCTTCTTCCCTCCAAATACCGAGAAGCTTACATATCGTTTAGGATGCGCTTTAAGATCGATAAATAAGGCGTTTAGATTAGCTGATGCCTCATTAAGATTCTTGTACAATTTATCATCATTCAGCAGCAGTCCTATAGAGCCCTGGCCATTATTAACTTTATTGATAGCAGCCTGCAGATCGGCCACTGCTTTATTGGCATTATCCAGTGTTTGCTTGATATTACCATGAGCCATGTCATTACTCAAAGTCTCCACATTGGTGGCAATAGTATTCAAATGCGAGGTGCTTGTTTTCAGGTTGCCGGAGACATCTTCGGCATTTGTCATTATTGAATTGATATGTCCGCTTTGGGATGCAACAAGTGCATCAAGTTTTTTTGTAGTGCCCTCCAGTGTTTGAAGAGAATTGGCGATGCTTAAAAAACTGCGGTCGATATTCTTCTGGAAATCGGGGTTCAGAATTTTATTGACGGCGGCAAGTGACGAATCCAGTTTATTGATCAGGTGTTCAGCCTTTTTTTGTATCGGTTGCAGGCTTTGCGCCAAACTGCCCTGGATGTCCGCCTTTAATGTATCCTGGTCTTCGGCGTAAACTTTGCTGTTACCCATCTCAAACACTATAGCTTTTGTACCCAAAAGATCAGTACCTACCAGTTTGGCCAGTGTGTTATTTGGGATATTATACTTAGGGTCTATCTTAAACTGAACGATTGTTCTGCCGTCGGGCTGCAAATCCATTTTTGAAACATGGCCAATTGGAAAGCCATTTACCAGTACAGGTTTCGACACAGAAAGCCCTTCAACGCTATTATAAATAGCATAAAACTTGTTGGTGCCGGAGAATACATCATTGCCACGTAAATAGCTGTAAGCTAATATAAGAATAGCTATTCCCAACGCAGTCAATATACCTATTTTGGTTTCGTTTGATATTTTCATAGAATAGATTTGAGATATGAGGTATGAGATTTGAGATATAAAATCAGATTTAGTAAAAGGAAATTTAAATAGTTAAATTTATCTTCCACGATCCAGTCTCATATCTCAAATCTAACATCTCACCTCTAAGATAGTTATTTTGACACTTGTTCTACTTCGTCTTTATAATTTTTCAATGCTCTGACAATTGACTCAACGATTTCGTCCTGGCCTTTTTCGGAGTTTAAGTAAGCCTCATCGTCCGGATTATTGATATATCCAGTCTCAACTAATACTGCCGGCATGGCGCTGTGACACAATACCAAAACACCTTGCTCCCGAATACCTTCACTTCTCCTGCCATCAGTTTCAACAAATTCGTTATTAATAAGATTAGCAAGATGAATACTCTGCTTGCGGAACTTGGTCTTGTAGTCATTAATAAGGATCATGGTCAGCGGATCGTTAATATCGGCGCTGGTTTGGTTCATATCTGCGTCCTCTTCTATCTGGGTGTTTTTTATGGCGTTTTCTTCTTCTTTGGTACGATGAAAACCATAAACGAGCATTAAAACCCCCTTACCTGAGCGGTCGGGTACTTCCTCTGTTCTATAAACAGGCTTGTGATGTTTATGCCCTACAACTTCTCTGATTCGCCTAGGAGCCAGTGAATTACAGTGTAAGGATATAAATAGGTCGCCTTTATTTTCATTTGCAATATCGGCCCGATGCTGCCACGAAACATCCTCTTCTGTCTTTCGGGTCATTACTACTTTAACTCCGGTAAGCTCTTTTTCTATCGCAATTTGCAATTTTTTGGCGATGGCAAGCGTTACATCTCTCTCATGGGAATAAGAACCTGATGCACCGGGCGAAAAGTGGCCCACAGCTCCTGGAGGACGCACGCCATGGCCTGCATCAACAATGATAGTTTTGAGTTTAAAAGTACTATCGCTGGTAATATTTTTTATGGGAGTAACTGATCCAAAGGACAATAGGGGTAACGAAACAAGAAATGCCAATAAACCGTAAATCAATCTTTTCAATGCCTTATTTTTCATTATTTTTGAGCGCTGTTAACTATACCTGCAAAAATACTATTCATATTCGATTTTGAAATTCGTAAGCCTGTTTTTTCTGCTTGTAATTATTTTCTCGGTAAACGTAATAGCATCTGCAAAGGTTAGCAATTATAAAAGCTATAGATTGGTTGCCGATACCATTATAAAGCTGGACTCTGTTCGGGATAAGAAACTTTTTAAAAATAAGAAACCTGCAAAAGGCGCAAAAACACCGGCAGCCCAAACTGATACAACCAAAAAAAAGAACGGAGGTTTGAAATCAATAGTCACAGCTCATGCTGAGGATTCAACCCGGTATGATGACGTGCACCAGATTTTATACTTATATGGCAGGGCACGTGTGATCTATGAAGATTTTGAGCTTGATGCTGATTACATAAGGGTGGATCAAAAGAACAAGATCATATTTGGCAGCGGTCAAACTGATCCGCTTACCAAACGATATATAGGTCGGCCTATATTCAAACAAGGTAAGGATAAACCGGTGATCTCTGACTCTTTACGATTTCAATACGAGACAAAAAAAGGCAAAATATACAATGCGTCCTCCGCTCAGGATGGTAACTATATTACAGGCGGACAGGTTAGAAAGCTGGATTCAACCCAGGCAGCTTACCGGAACATTATTTTTAGTACCTGCGACTTACCTTATCCGGATACTCACTTCGGTATCGTAATTACAAAAGGTATTGGCGAAAAAAACAGGATCATATCTGGACCAGCTTTTTTGGAAATTGAGGGTATCCCTTTGCCATTGGCCATTCCGTTTGGTTTCTTCCCTAAACCGGATACAAGATCCTCCGGGGTAATAATTCCTACGTTTGGTGAAGACCAGCGGCTGGGGTTTTATTTAAGAAACTTTGGCTACTATATTGCTTTAAATGATTATATAGACCTGACAAATACAGGAACGCTTTACTCAAAGGGTTCTTTTGAAGTAAATACGTCGGCCCGGTATTTAAGCCGTTATTTATATTCAGGTACTGTATCGTTAAGCTTTAGTTCAACTAATTATGGTTTACCCGGCGATCCGGCTAATAAGGATTTTCATATTGACTGGTCACACAGCCAGAATTCGAATGCCCACCCCGGTACTACCTTCAGTGCATCGGTTAATGCCGGCACATCGGGTTTTTTTCAGCACAACCCGGCCACTGAGGGATACAATCTGAACAATCTTACATCGAGTAGTTTACGTTCAAGTATCTCTTATGGCAAAGTATGGGCAGGTACCCCTTTCAACTTTACTGCCAACTTATCACATAGCCAGGACCTGGTTAATAAAACAGTAACCCTGGAGCTGCCTACGTTTAGCTTCAATATGTCGACAATTAGCCCGTTCGACTCAAAAGAAAGGGTGGGAACCCAGAAATGGTATCAAAAGATTACTGTCGGATATAGTTTGCAGGGAACAAATAAAGTTACCAGCGTACCCGAAGCAGAATTATTTAAAAGTGAGACACTGACCAAGCGTTTCCAAAACGGGTTTGAACATCAAATACCTATCGGATTTAATCAGAATCTATTTAAATATTTCCAGTTTAGCGCTAATATTAATTACCAGGAGTGGTGGTACTTTCAACATTACAGGGAAAGGTTTGCGAGGGGAAGTGTTCCCGGCCGTGACTCTTTAGTCCTCGATACACTTAGCGGTTTTAAAAGAGCTGGCCAATATAACCTTGGAGTATCGCTATCCACAAAAATATATAGTACACTCAGCTTCAAAAACAGTAATTTACAAGCTATCAGGTATGTCGCTACTCCTTCGTTAAGTTTTAGTTATCATCCTGATTTTTCAGACCCTTCATTTGGTTATTATCAAACTGCGATCAGTTCCGCAACTATTCCTTATCCAATTAGTTATCAAAGATATTCAGTCTTTCAAAATGCGGTATATGGTGGCCCTCAGATGGGTAAAACTGCAGGGCTGGGCTTAACGATAGATAACAATATAGAAGCTAAAATGCGGGCCAAAAGTACGGACACGTCCGGTACACCCCGAAAAATAAAAATTCTGGATGGGTTTACTGTTTCTACTTTTTACAACTTTGCAGCAGATTCGTTTAAGCTTTCGGCGATATCATTCTCAGGCCATACAGCGTTATTCAAACAAAAGCTGAATATTTCGATTGGCGGAAGTCTGGACCCGTACGTAACACAGGTACGTGATTCTATTTCAAATAATGCTATAATTAAGTATAAGACACCTATCAACAGATACACCTTCCAGGATGGGAAATTCCCAACCTTAACATCATTCACCCTATCAGCAAGTGCGAGTTTAAACCCTGCGGTATTTAAGCCGAAGACTACCGCTACCCCTACACCGGGAAATACCTTGCAAACTATGAACCCCGAACAGGCTGCAAAATTAGCTTTACTTAATAGCGACCCGAGCGCCTATGTCGACTTTAACATCCCCTGGAACTTGTCTCTAAATTATAGTTTCAACTATAATAACAGTTACACCTCTACATTTGTTACCAACACAGTTCAGGTAAGTGGTGATTTGAGTGTAACGCCAAAGTGGAAAGTACAATATACTACCAACTACGATATTCG
>DATHLW010000390.1:0-3295 GCA_035487675.1 Mucilaginibacter sp.
TGATAGGCTCCAATATGTTGCTGATGCCATCAAAGTAATACAACAACGTCTGAACGGTAAGATCCCTTTGATTGGTTTTGCGGGGGCACCTTTTACGGTGATGAGCTATTTGGTTGAAGGCGGATCGTCCAAAGATTTTAAGCTGACCAAGCTAATGCTCCATAACGAGCCTGAACTGGCGCATCAGCTTTTATCAAAGATCGCTAAAGTAACAGCGGATTACCTGAACCTGCAGATAGCAGCCGGCGTAAATGCGGTGCAGATATTTGACAGTTGGGCTCAAGCCTTGGCGTGGGATGATTATAGGGAATTTTCGCATCGTTACATAACGGAGATCATCAGCAAACTGAACCGGAAGGATATTCCTGTGATATCGTTCTGTAAAGGCAGTTCGGTTTTCGCCCCACTGATGGCTGAGGCTAAGCCAGATGTGATCTCTATCGACTGGAACGTTGATCTCTTAGACATTAAAAAGAGGTTACCGCAAGGCATTGCCGTACAGGGCAACCTTGACCCGCATATTTTGTATGCCGATAAAAAAGTGATCAAAGAAAGAATATACCGACTCTTTGATCGTATGAAAGGCGAGAACGGATTTATATTTAACTTAGGTCATGGTATTATGCCGGATATCCCGTTTGACAATGTGAAGTATGCGGTGGAGATTATAAAAGAGTATAAAAATTAAATGTCATTGAGAGGTGGAACGACAAAGCAATCGTATGCTACACAGGGCGGATCTGCAAAGTTCGCGATTGCTTCGTCGCGGCTTCACATCACCCGCCTTGCACCTCGCAATGACACATAAATAAGATGTACAAATACGTATTAGCTATACACATCATCTTCGTAGTCTGCTGGTTTGCGGGGTTGTTTTATATTGTACGGCTTTTTATCTACCATACAGAGGCACAGGATAAGCCTGATCCGGATAAGAAAATACTTTCAGATCAGTTTGTGATCATGGAGCGCAGGTTGTGGAACGTGATCACCGTCCCCTCGATGGTTCTGACAGTAGCGGCGGGGATCACGATGCTATTCCTGGCTCCGGCCTGGTTGCAGCAAACCTGGATGCACATTAAACTCACCTTCGTGGTTCTCTTGCTTATCTATCACTTTATGTGTCAGAACAAGATCAAGCAAATGCGTAACGGACTTTTTATATGGTCGTCCACCAGGTTGCGTATTTGGAATGAAGTAGCCACCATCCTTTTGTTTGCTATTGTTTTCCTGGCGATGATCAAGGATGGCATCAGCTGGATTTACGGTACGGTGGGCATCATTGCTTTTTCGCTAACCATTATGTCGGCAGTGAAGATCTATAAATATTTTAGGACGAAGAAGTAGCCAACTTCATCATGTTCTCCCGCTAGCCTGTAGACAATCTTGTAATCAATATAACGGGGCAACGATAGGGCGTTTGCTCATTAATCTTTTTAAAAGAATTACTCTCGACTTGTTATTATTGGCTAATCCTACTTCCTGAAGGCCAATTACTTTAAAAAAATCTGGTGGGTATTTTCGATTTAGAACGAATAAATAAAGACCACTTTTATCAGATAAAAATTTTATTTTGAAGTAATCATTTTCAGTCAGCACACTGCCTGATGCTGGCTCGGTGCATATTTGTAAAATAGGACGCCTAAATGCATTTTTCCTATAAAAATCCCATTGGACAAGTCTGCAACAATCGGATTTTTGATAAAAGTAATTTATGTTATCATAGAGCCGTAATGTATCCGCTTTGAAAAAAGAGCTATCCTGGTTACAAATAGTCCATTCGGTATGGTCGTCATCGGGTCTGAATATTTTGGTCATTTGATGTTTAGATAGAACATTGTTCTGGCACCAACATAGATTAGCCATGAAGCTAAACACCAACAGAAGCAGAATTTTAATTGATATTCTATTTTTCATATTTTATTTCCGGGAACACTGTCGTTTTCAGGATGAAAAGTGAATTCATCTATATTATTTTCAATTTTGAGTGCTGAGCAATCAATCGAAAGTCTTTATCATCCTGAAGCAATGCAATATTGTTGCGGATCGCATAAGTTGCAATTAAACAGTCGTTTGGTTTTCTAGCTGTAACTCCCTTTTTTCTCAGCTCTCTGTATAATTTGGCAGCTTCTTCAGCTAGTTCATAACTGTTCTCTATCAACCGGGTCAAGGTATTTAAATAAGAATTGATATATCTGAAATCTTTATCGGATACTATGCCTTGCAAAACTTCCTGCACTATTACAGGGCAGGTTGCTATAACAATATTACTTAAATTGTTTTTTAAGAATAAGCTGGATGTAGTTTCATTGGCCTTGAAAAAATTAATCCAAACTGATGTGTCAACCAAAACAATATCCATTATTCATAGGCTTTGTCATCAATTTCAACTTTCCCCCACAATTCCAACAGTTTTTTTTGATTCTCAATAGTCACATACAATTGCAAAGCTTTCTCAACGATCAATTTCTTTGTTTTAATATTACTCAGCTTTTGAGCTTTGGCCATTAATGTATCGTCTATTTCAATATTAGTTCTCATACACATAAATTTTAATAAATGTACACATTTATAATGAGAAATAAAAATTTATTTCACTTCATTTATTCCAACCAATACACTCGCCCTTCCTTCCCTCACATCAGGGTTAATGCCAACAGTCATCAAATATTTACCTGTATAGGTAGCATCTGCAATGCTTGATTTAGTTCCTGGGAACAAATCTACTTCACTTATAGAGTACTTCTTGTCAGGATCAAGACCCTTTAAACGGATAGGTAAATGCGTGCCGGCTGCATATCTGGTATTCACCAGGTAGTTGAACATAATGGCGCTGCCTTTGGCTTGATCTACATACATGATAGATGCCACATCATTGTCCCAGGGGCTTTGCAGGCGGTACTGGTCCCCGTGCCATATCGCTTCTGAGAATTGTTTGTAGGTTTTAATTGCACCCTGGCAAAAGGCCAGTTCATCGGGTTTAAGTTTGCTCACTACAATATCAAAGCCCAGTTTGCCCATCATGGCCACGTCTGTGCGGAACTTGAGAGGTTGTTTGCCCCAGTCGGTCACGTGGTTTGAACTTGCAAGGGCAGGGTAGAAGTACGAGTATTCCCATTGCATAAAGATCCGCTCAACAGGCTCCGTATTATCGCTTGGCCAGTATTCGGTAAAGTATTGCAGGGCACCATAGTCAACCCGGCCACCACCACCGGAACAGAGCATTAGAGGCACTTTTGGATATTTGGCACGCAGGCGGTCGAGCACATGGTATAACCCTTTTACATAATCGGTA
>DATHLW010000391.1:0-2831 GCA_035487675.1 Mucilaginibacter sp.
TTACAGATGGTGAGTATCCGCTCGAGAAATTGGCGCCAGCGGAACTGTTTGTTAAACTGAAAGGTATCGATTTTAGTAGATATAGCAAAGAAAACCCGGGTCTTAAGATCGATAGTACACAACTAGCTTATACAATTTATACATCAGGCTCTACCGGGCGGCCAAAAGGGGTGATGATAGAACATCATATGGCTGTCAACCTTGTACTGTGGGTAAATACGGAGTACAATATAGGGCTTAATGATCGCTTGTTGTTCATCACGTCTATGTGCTTTGACCTTTCCGTTTATGACATTTTTGGAATGCTGTCTGCAGGCGGATCACTCGTAATTGTTGAACAGAGCGAATTATTGGATGTACCCAGGTTAAAAGACATGTTGCTCAGATATAAGATAACCTTCTGGGATTCAGTCCCGACCACGATGGATTACATTGTGCGGGAACTGGAAGCTCATGACAGATCTTACCTGCAAAAAACACTAAGGGTAGTGTTTATGAGCGGCGATTGGATACCGGTAAACTTGCCCGACCGGATTAAGGTTTATTTCCCTAATACGCGAGTTATTAGTCTTGGAGGAGCAACCGAGGGCACCGTCTGGTCTAATTTCTATCCGGTAGAAAAGGTTGAAAGCAACTGGGGTAGCATACCATATGGCCGGCCGATGAATAACAATTTCTTCTACATCCTAAACGAGAAATTACAACTTGCACCAATCGGGTGTGTTGGTGAACTATATATAGGTGGGGTAGGTGTAGCTCGGGGGTATGCAAATGATAAAGAAAAAACCGATTATGCTTTTGTCAAGGACCCTTTTAATGAAAAAGCCGGTGGCAGAATGTATCGTACAGGTGACCTTGGGAGAATGCTACCTGATCTCAATATGGAATTCATTGGCCGAAAGGATGACCAGGTTAAAATCAGGGGATACCGTATCGAGCTGGGAGAAATTGAAAGTGTATTACGTCAATGTGAGCAGGTAAGCCAGGCCGTTGTATTAGCAAAAGCTGATAAGGATAAGAAAAAGCGACTGGTTGGTTATGTAGTAGGCAAAGAAAATTATGATCGTGCGTTTGTTATTGCTTTTCTGAAAAGTAAACTACCAGATTATATGGTTCCGACATTGTGGATGGAAGTTGATAATATACCTCTTACTGCTAATGGAAAGATCGACAAAAAATCACTGCCTGAATTTAATGCTGAAGAACAGATAAAAGACCAGTATGTAGCCCCGCGTACAGAGTCAGAACGAGTGCTGGTTAAGATTTGGGAAGACGTATTAAAGGTGACTAACATAGGCGTCACCCATGACTTTTTTGATTTAGGGGGGCATTCACTTTTAGCGGTTCAGATAGTAAATCAAATCAAAAAACAGACGGGTAAAATATTACCTATCTCGGTTTTATTTAAGTATAGCAATATTGAATCATTAAATGCGTTCCTGAACGAGCATGATACGGAAAAGGTTTCTAAATCATTAGTGCCTATAAAACCTTCGGGTAGTAAAATGCCGGTATACTTTATTCACGGTGTCGGCTTAAATGTGATGAATTTCGCTGATCTGGCCATGTATTTGGATAAGGAGCAACCTGTATTTGGTATCCAGGCGCTCGGTCTGGGTGGAAAATTTCCACAGGTTACAACTATAAGCGAAATAGCTAAAATATATGTTTCTGAAATTATAGAACATAATCCAAATGGGCCATATGCGCTGGCCGGTTATTCATTAGGGGGATTTATAGCCACCGAAATGCTTAAGCAATTTGAATTATTAAATAAGGAAGTTAAGGTATTGGCTATTATTGATACTTATGCCGACTATACGGATGATTTTATTGTCATGCTGCCTAAAAAATTAAAAAGGCATATAAAAAAATGGCTAAACCTGGGATTTTCATTTATTAGAAATCCCAATAAAACAATTCAAAAACAAAGAAGTATTTATTTGGAGGATAAACAATATCGTTATGATGCTATCAAATTGGCTAAAGAAAGTGGCGACCAGGAGTTCTATAAGTTAATGAAACATATCAGAGAGACTTACTATGAGTCTTACCGAAAGTCCAGAATGGAGCCGTTTAATGAATTTGTTTATTTATTCAGAGCAACACATTGTTTGCATTATACAGATGACAAGATATACCTTGGCTGGAGAAAATATGCGTTAAAAGGTGTAAAGGAGTTTTTAATACCAGGAGACCATAGAACTATGCTGCTGAAGCCAAATGTTGAAGCGTTTGCTAAAGCTTTACAGGATGTACTGGATGATTCAGTAAAATAAACAAAAAAAGAGTTAGTTTTCGTGTAAACAATTATGTCAACTAAATCTTTAAATGCATTAATATAAAAGAATAAAAAATTATAAAATCTATAATAATGATTGGGGATAAAAGGCCTATCATTTTATAGGACACATTTATTTAAATGAAAATAAATCATATAATAATGAATTTTGATGCAGGTGGTGCGCAAACTTTTGTCGCATCATTGGCAATGGAACAAAAAGAATTGGGGCACGATGTTTCGATCATTGTAATTGATGAGCTTATAAACTCAGATTTTCAAAAACTATTGGTAAGCGGCCTGCGTGAAAAATCGGTTGATTTATATTTTCTTAATAGAAGGCCAGGAAGAAATATTACTATAATAAACACTATAAAAGGTATTATAAAAACGCTTTCAACAGTTGAACCTGATATTATTAACACCCACATATCTACTTCTCATTTAATTGTAAGTATTTGTTTAAGGCTGGCTAATTTAAAAAAGCTGAGAAACAGGCATATTATTACTGTACACAATGCTCCTGAGGAATGGAGCCGTATGACCCATA